>NZ_JBYTAJ010000006.1:0-221611 GCF_058788075.1 Pseudomonas sp. FW305-20
GCCTTGCTGAAAGGGCAAAGCGAATATCAACCAAAAGCCAGTTGAGGGCTTTCCCTCAACCATAGAATCTCCCACAGTGGATCAGCGTCGAACACGAAATCCGTGTTCACTGAAAATCTAATGTGGGAGCGAGCCTGCTCGCGATTGGCTGCGCCGCGGTGTCAGTCCGGGCGCACAACGTGACCAGTCGCCAGATCGCGGATCACGCTCGGGTTCTTGCGGCCACCGAGGTTACCGCCGAGCACCAAATCAACCTGCCCACGGAAATACTGCTCCACGCGAATTCGTGTGCGCGCCGCTGGCCGGCCTTGTGGATTGGCCGAAGTCGACACCAACGGCCCGACCAACGCACACAAATCCCGCACCTGCGGATGATCGCTGACCCGCAATGCCACCGTTTCATGCACGCCGGTAATCCACTGCGGCAACATATTCTGATGCGGTACCAGCCAGGTGTTCGGCCCTGGCCAGGTGCTGGCCATGCGGTCCATCCACAATTCAGGAAAGTCTTCGAAGAGGAAGTCGAACTGGCGAATGTTGTCGGCCACCAGAATCAACCCTTTTTCCACCGACCGCCCCTTGATCGCCAGCAGGCGATAGACCGCCTCTTCGTCCCACGGGTCGCAACCCAGACCCCAGACCGCTTCGGTTGGGTAGGCAATCACCGCGCCTGCGCGAATGGCTCGTGCGGCTTGTTGCACACGCCAACTGTTGACCATGAAAAACTCTCCGGAATAAGGCTCTGCGCAGTTTACCGATCTTCCTTATAAAACCTAGCTCACCCGCGCAAACCAACGCCCGCTTTCGCAGACTGCCCGGCCGTCCATTTCCAGCTCGGTCAACGCTGCCAGCACTTTCGGCAAGGCCCAGCCGCTGGTGACGGACAACGCTTCACTGGTGTGTGGCGCGGCATGCAGCAGCATGAGCAACGGATGTGTCACCGCAGGTGTCGCTGTGGATAACGGCAACTGCTGCCAGCCACGCAATGCTTCAAGGATATGCTCGATGGTTTCCACCAGCACCGCGCCGTCGCGAATCAGCTGATGACAACCCTTTGCGCCCGGGTGATGAATCGACCCGGGGATCGCATACACCTCGCGCCCTTGTTCCGCCGCCAGCCTCGCGGTGATCAACGAACCGCTGGCGACACTCGCCTCGACCACCAGTACGCCCAGGGATAAACCACTGATGATCCGATTGCGCCGGGGGAAGTTACTGGCGGTCGGCCCGGCGTCCAGCGGAAACTCCGAAAGCACTGCGCTGCCGGTGGCGATCATGGCGTCTGCCAGCCTTCGATTGCGCTGTGGATAAAACTTTTCAAGTCCCGTGCCAAGTACACCGACCGTTCGCCCGCCCACGTCCAAAGCGGCTTGATGGGCGGCGGCATCAATGCCCAGCGCCAGACCGCTGGTAATGACAAAACCGGCACCGGCCAGACTGCGGGAAAAAGCCGCTGCGGTGTCCATGCCCGGCCGCGAAGCGCGACGGCTGCCGACCATCGCCAGTTGCGGCTTTTCCAGAATGCCGGGATCGCCCGCCACGAATAACAGTGGCGGCGCATCACTGATTTCCGCCAGCAGTGCCGGGTAGTCAGGTTGGTCCCACATCAATAAATGCTGGCCCTGGCGCTCTAACCAGGCCAATGCATGGCTCGCGCCATCACGGATTTCACTGGAGCGCCTGGCCTCTGCGCAAGCGAGGGGCAAACCCAGCGAACGCCAGGCACTGGCCGGCGCGCTGATAGCCTTGGACGCCGAGCCGAAGGCCTCAAGCAATTTCTTGAAACGCACAGGACCGAGTTCCGGCAGGCGATGCAAACGTAAACGAGCTTCCAGTTCCGCAGGGGAAACCGGTGCAAAAGCAGACAGCGACATGGATCATCCTTGATCGTTATGAGCCCCGTTCAAACGGGAATAAGCTGTGGATAACTCTGTTGGTAACTTGTGGAGCCTGTTAAGGATTTCGCACCTTGTCCAGCACCGCCAGGGAGCGTGATGCATTGAGCACCAGACCGTAGCTGAGCTTGTCGTAGGTGCGGAAAACCATCAGCAGACCGGCGCGCTCATCCGGGATTTTCAGTGGTTGACCGGTGATCCGGTCCCGCACGGTCTCGCCGGTCTTCATCACCACCAAGACGTTGCCTTCGACCAGGCCATCGCGCTGACCCTTGTTCAGCGTGACCACATCCAGCGCGCCAATTTGGGTAACCCCGCGCGGCACGTCGATGATCAGCCCATTGATCTCGGTTTTTGGCGCACTGGGCATGAAGGCCGAGTTGATGGAGCGCTCTTCACCGCTGAACAAGCGGTCGCCGAGGCGAACTTCCTGAGTGGTGCGTTGCAGCGCCAGGGTAGCAACGTCGCCTTCGGTGGCCACAATTTCGCCACCGCCGATGTCGTCGGCATTGATCCCCAAAAATTCCTTAGTGTCAGGATCGGTATAGACCTTGCCCTGACGGAAGATGCCGTAAACCGGTTGAGCCAGATCGAAATGGCCGCGAGCGAAGATTCGGTCACCGGTGCCACTGAGTACGCGTTCGGCATCGCCGGCGACGATGTAAGGCGCCTTGTCGAAATCCTCGACCTTGTCGACGATGCGGTTGCTCAGCAGAAAGCTGTTGATCGATTGCAGTGGAATGCTCGGGATCGCATCGGCAACCGGGCTGCTGCGGATGCGTGGCGACAGCTTGATGGTGCCCCTGGAAGCGCCGCGGTTGAGGGTCAGACGCGGCTGCCCGTTGACATAGACCAACGACAGTGAGTCGCCGGGGTAGATGAGATTGGGGTTTTCGATCTGTGGATTGGCCTGCCAGAGCTCCGGCCATTTCCACGGCTCACGAAGGTATTTCCCGGATATGTCCCAGAGTGTGTCACCGGATACCACGGTGTATTGCTGTGGAAAACCTTCCCTGAGTTGCACTTGCCCGTGCGCAAAACCGGCCGAGGCCAGAAGGAGCAAGGCGAGTAGTGATTTCCTCATGCGGTGAATCCCTTTATTATGTGCATTCGCGTAGAACGCCAGAGCCCTCGTGGCTCGCTCCTGACCCTTTACCAAAAGAGAAGGAGCTACGTTTTACAACGGTAGCCTGCATCTTCGGACCCGCCAGGCCATCGACCCGACATTACCTCACATGTGCAGCAATTGAGCTTATGGCCATTTTAGACATCCTCGAATTCCCCGATTCGCGCCTGCGCACTATCGCCAAACCAGTGGCCGTAGTGGACGACGAAGTGCGTCAGTTGGTCGATGACATGTTTGAAACAATGTATGAAGCGCCAGGCATCGGCCTCGCCGCGACCCAGGTCAACGTGCACAAACGTATCGTCGTGATGGACCTCTCCGAAGACCGCAGCGAACCACGGGTGTTCATCAACCCCGAGTTCGAAACCCTGACCGACGAGATGGAGCAATACCAGGAAGGCTGCCTCTCGGTGCCGGGTTTCTACGAAAACGTCGATCGCCCACAGAAGGTCAAGATCAAGGCCCTGGACCGCGACGGCCAGCCTTACGAACTGATCGCCGAAGGCCTGCTCGCCGTGTGCATCCAGCATGAATGCGACCACCTGAATGGCAAATTGTTCGTCGACTACCTGTCCAATCTCAAACGCGACCGAATCAAGAAGAAACTGGAAAAGCTCCATCGCCAGAACGCTTGATGCCCTCCTTTCAAAGGCTTGCTGCGGCAAGCCTTTTTCTTTTGCGAGACCTTTTGAATGACTGAGCCACTGCGCATCGTCTTTGCCGGCACCCCGGAATTCGCCGCCGAACACCTCAAGGCCCTGCTCGACAGCCCTTACGAGATCGTCGCGGTCTACACCCAACCGGACCGTCCGGCGGGTCGCGGGCAAAAGTTGATGCCAAGTCCGGTCAAGCAGTTGGCTCTGGAAAACAACATCCCGGTGCTGCAACCGCCAACCCTGCGCAACGAAGACGCTCAGGCTGAATTGGCCGCGCTCAAGCCGGACTTGCTGGTCGTGGTTGCCTACGGCCTGATCCTGCCGCAAGTGGTGCTGGATATTCCGCGTTTGGGCTGCATCAACAGCCACGCCTCGCTGCTGCCACGCTGGCGCGGTGCGGCGCCGATCCAGCGCGCCGTTGAAGCGGGCGACAGCGAAAGCGGTGTGACCGTGATGCGCATGGAACTGGGCCTCGACACCGGGCCGATGCTGCTCAAAGTCACCACGCCGATTACCGCGGTAGATACTGGCGGCAGCCTCCACGACCGTCTGGCGCAAATGGGTCCGCCAGCGGTAATTCAGGCGATCGCCGGCCTCGCTGCGGGTACTTTGGAAGGCGAAGTCCAGGACGACAGCCTCGCCACTTATGCGCACAAATTGAACAAAGACGAAGCGCGCATCGACTGGAGCCGTCCGGCGGTTGAGCTGGAACGCCTGGTTCGCGCTTTCAACCCATGGCCGATCTGCCACAGCATGCTGAACGGCGAAGCCCTGAAGGTACTGGCCGCCAGCCTCGCCGAAGGGCAGGGCGCTCCCGGTGAAGTCCTCGGCGCCAGCAAGGACGGTTTGATCGTCGCCTGCGGTGAACAAGCCCTGTGTCTGACTCGTCTGCAATTGCCCGGCGGCAAGGCGCTGAACTTCAGCGACTTGTTCAACAGCCGTCGTGAGAAATTCGCCGTCGGCACCGTCCTCGGTCAAGCGGCGGACGCTCAATGAATCCACGTCTGGCCGCCGCCAAGGCACTTGCTGCTGTTCTTAACGGAAAAGCCTCACTCAACAGTTCCCTGCCAACACAAATGGACAAGGTCGAAGATCGCGACCGCGGCTTCACCCAGGACCTGGCGTTCGGCACCGCGCGTTGGCAGCCGCGTTTGTCGGCGTTGGCGGCCAAGTTGCTACAAAAGCCGTTCAAGGCAGCCGACGCCGATGTCGAAGCGCTGTTGCTGGTCGGTCTGTACCAGTTGCTCTACACACGGGTTCCGGCGCATGCCGCCATCGGTGAAACCGTGGGTTGCGCCGACAAGCTGAAAAAGCCCTGGGCCAAGGCCTTGCTCAATGCCGTGCTACGCCGCGCCCAGCGTGAAAGCGAAGCGCTGCTGGCCGAGCTGGAACACGATCCGGTGGTGCGCACTGCCCACCCGCGCTGGCTGCAAAAATCACTCAAGGCGTTCTGGCCTGAACAGTGGGAAGCCATTTGCGCGGCGAACAACGCACATCCGCCGATGATCCTGCGGGTCAACCGTCGACATCACAGCCGCGATGCTTATCTCGGGTTGCTGACCGACGCTGGCATCGCCGCCACGCCGTGTGTTTACAGTCGGGACGGCATCATTCTCGACGCCGCTGCCGACGTGCGCAGTTTGCCGGGGTTCGCCGAAGGCTGGATCAGCGTGCAGGACGAAGCCGCGCAACTGGCCGCCGACCTGCTCGACCTGGCACCGGGCCAGCGGGTGCTGGACGCCTGCTGCGCACCGGGCGGCAAGACCTGCCACATTCTTGAAGCCGAGCCGGCACTCGCGGGCGTGGTGGCGGTGGACCTGGAAGCCAAGCGTCTGGTGCGAGTGCGGGAAAACCTCGCACGCCTGGGCCTGAGCGCCGAGCTGATCGCCGCCGACGGCCGCGATACCGCCACCTGGTGGGACGGCAAACCGTTCCAGCGCATTCTGCTGGACGCACCATGCTCGGCCACCGGTGTCATTCGTCGTCACCCGGACATCAAGCTGACTCGCCAACCAGACGACATCGCTGCTCTGGCGGTGCTTCAAGGCGAGCTGCTCGACGCCATGTGGATAACTCTGGAAGTAGGCGGTGTTCTACTTTACGCCACCTGCTCGACGCTTCCGACCGAGAACACCGAAGTCATCGAGGCCTTCCTCGCTCGCACGCCGGGCGCCCGTGAACTGGACCTCGCGACTCAAGCCGGCATCAAGCAACCTCACGGTCGCCAATTGCTGGCACAGGACGGCGGCCATGACGGGTTCTACTACGCCAAGTTGATCAAGATCGCCGCCGCACGCGGTTAATGGGTTTTAAGGAGTGACTGGATGAAAATCATCATCCTCGGCGCAGGGCAGGTCGGCGGTTCGCTGGCAGAACACTTGGCCAGCGAGGCCAATGACATCACTGTGGTCGACACCGACGGCGAACGCCTGCGCGACCTCGGCGATCGGCTGGACATCCGCACCGTGCAGGGCCGCGGCTCGTTGCCGACGGTGCTGCGTCAAGCCGGCGCGGACGACGCCGACATGCTGGTGGCGGTAACCAACAGCGACGAAACCAATATGGTGGCCTGCCAGGTTGCCCACACCCTGTTCCACACCCCGACCAAAATCGCCCGGGTTCGTGAAGCGGCGTACCTGACTCGTTCCGAGCTGTTCGACAACGAAGCCATTCCGGTGGACGTGCTGATCAGCCCGGAGCAAGTGGTCACCAATTACATCAAGCGCCTGATCCAGCATCCGGGCGCCTTGCAGGTAATCGACTTCGCCGAAGGCAAAGCCCAATTGGTGGCGGTCAAGGCGTATTACGGCGGCCCGCTGGTGGGTCAGCAACTGCGTCAGTTGCGTGAGCACATGCCGAATGTCGAAACCCGTGTGGCGGCGATTTTCCGGCGTGATCGGCCGATCCTGCCGCAAGGCGATACGGTGATCGAGGCCGACGATGAAGTCTTTTTCATCGCCGCCAAGGCGAATATTCGCGCCGTGATGAGCGAAATGCGCCGGCTCGACGAGAGCTACAAGCGCATCGTCATCGCTGGCGGCGGGCAGATCGGTGAACGTCTGGCCGAGGCCATCGAAAGCCGTTACCAAGTGAAGATCATCGAGATGAACCCGGCGCGCTGCCGTCATCTCTCGGACACCCTCGACAGCACCGTGGTGTTGCAGGGCAGTGCCTCCGACCGCGACTTGCTGATCGAGGAGAACATTGCCGACGCCGATATCTTCCTGGCCCTGACCAACGACGACGAAGCCAACATCATGTCTTCGCTACTGGCCAAGCGCCTGGGTGCGAAGAAGGTGATGACCATCATCAACAACCCGGCCTACGTCGACCTGATCCAGGGTGGCGACATCGACATCGCCATCAGCCCGCAATTGGCGACCATCGGCACCTTGCTGGCCCACGTGCGTCGCGGCGATATCGTCAGCGTGCACTCATTGCGCCGCGGCGCGGCGGAAGCCATCGAGGCGATTGCCCACGGTGATGAGAAGTCGAGCAAGGTGATCGGCAAGGCCATCGAGAACATCGGCCTGCCGCCGGGCACCACCATCGGCGCAATTATCCGCGACGAAGAAGTGATCATTGCCCACGACAACACGGTGATCGAAGCCGGCGACCACGTGATTCTGTTCCTTGTGGATAAAAAGCATATTCGGGATGTGGAAAAGCTGTTCCATGTGGGGTTGAGCTTCTTCTAACTGATCGTTCCCACGCTCTGCGTGGGAATGCCTCAACGGACGCTCCGCGTTCGGCTTCAGATGGGACGCGGAGCGTCCCGGGCTGCATTCCCACGCGAAGCGTGGGAACGATCACTGACTGAGGGGAAATACCAATGATCGAATCCCTGGAAAAAATGCTCGCCAAGGGTGTGGATAACTCATTGCTGCGCTTCGGCCTGGGCAAGGGTTATCTGGATCTTGGGGAATACGCGAAGGCCGCCGAGCATTTCCAGCGCTGCGTCGAATTCGATCCGAAATATTCGGCAGCGTGGAAGCTATTGGGCAAGGCGCATCTGGGGCTGAAGGATTTCGCGTCCGCACGTCAGGCGTGGGAACAGGGCCTGGACGCTGCTCGCGCCCATGGCGACAAGCAGGCCGAAAAGGAAATGACCGTGTTTCTGAAGAAGCTTGAGCGTCAGGCGCACTGATCTATCCACAGCCAGCATCAGTACCAGCGTTCTTCACCCGGCGGCCGCTTCTTGAAGCGCTTCATGCTCCACATGTACTGGCTCGGATACGCCCGCACATAGCGCTCGACCACCTGGCTCATGGCCGCGCAGGACGTTTCGGTATCGGTGCTGTACATGGCCTCTGGCGCGGCTTCGAGAATCACTTTGTAACCCGAACCGTCCGGCAATCGCAGGGCATGCAAGAACACGCCGACCGCTTTGCCGCCAGCCAGCATGTTCGGTACGAATTTACTGGTCAGCGCCTGAGTGGCGAAGAACGGCACGAAGATCCCAGCGGATTCTGCCGGTTCCGGGTCAGCGGGAATGCCCACTGCCCCCCCTTTACGCACTTCCTTGATGACGCTGAGGATGCCTTCCTTGGTGGAAGCGGCCACCCGGTTGCCCAATTGCACCCGCTGCTTGCGCAGCAAATCATCCACAGCCTTCAGCTTTGGCGGACGATAAAAAATGATCGGTTTGCACTGGTTGCAATAGAAGTGGTTCAACACTTCCCAGTTGCCCAGGTGACTGGTGATGCCGACGACACCTTTGCCGGAGGCGAGGGCGTCCTTCAATACGTCGAGCCCTTCGACTTCACGCACCAGGTCGATGGAGCGCTGGGCCGGCCAGATCCAGGCACAAGCGCTTTCGGTCAGGGATTTGCCGATGTCTTTCAGACTCTGGCCGACCAGACGCTCACGCTCGGCCGGGTCCATGTCCGGGAAACACTTGGCGAGATTGATCCGCACCACATCGCGGGAACGGTTCGGGGTTTTCCACATGACCCAGCCGATGACCGAGCCCACGGCTTGTACTGCCCGCCACGGAAGCAAGGCAAACAGACGCAGAGCGCCTACCAGCAAGGCGCCTTTCAACTTATCCACAGGTCACTCCTGATCTTGTGCTGTGCGCGAGGCGGCTATTCTAACCGCCGTTCGCCAGCGCCGCGTAGCGATCGCAATCCCGGGTGTGGTCCATGACCATGCCCGAGGCCTGCATCAGTGCGTAACAAATAGTCGGACCGACGAACGTGAAGCCGGCCTTTTTCAGGCCTTTGCTCATCTCCACGGCGGTCGGCGTCACGGCCGGCACTTCGCTGCGATCCTTGAAATGATTGATCACAGGCTTGCCGTCGACGAAGGACCAGAGAAACGCAACTGGGTCCTCCAGCGCCAGCCAGGCCTGGGCATTGCGCCGGGCTGCATTGAGTTTGAGGCGATTGCGAATGATGCCCGGATCGAGCATCAATTCATCGATTTCGGCGTCGCTCATTTGCGCCACGCGCTGTACGTCGAAGCCGAACAGCACTTCGCGATATCGCTCACGTTTGCGCAACACGGTGATCCAGGAAAGGCCGGCCTGGAACCCTTCGAGCAAAAGCAACTCGAACAATCCCTGCGCATCGCGTAGCGGCGTGCCCCACTCCTGATCGTGATAAGCCATGTACAGCGGATCTTCAGAACACCAAAAGCAGCGTGGCATAAGGCTCCAGGGGGCGTGCGCAGGACCGAATCGGGTATACTCCCGCTCTTTAAATCGCAGCCCAAGAAACAGGTGAATTTCGTGAGCCAGCCTACGCCAGCCGTGCGTACCTTCCAAGACTTGATCCTCGCCCTCCAGCAATACTGGGCCGAGCAAGGTTGCGTGGTACTTCAGCCCTACGATATGGAAGTAGGCGCCGGGACTTTCCACACTGCCACGTTTCTGCGCGCCATTGGCCCGGAAACCTGGAACGCCGCTTATGTGCAGCCCAGTCGTCGCCCGACTGACGGCCGCTACGGCGAAAACCCGAACCGTCTGCAGCACTACTACCAGTTCCAGGTAGTTCTGAAGCCGAACCCGGACAACTTCCAGGAACTGTACCTGGGCTCCCTCAAGCATGTCGGCCTGGACCCGCTGGTCCACGACATTCGCTTTGTTGAAGACAACTGGGAATCGCCAACACTGGGCGCCTGGGGCCTGGGCTGGGAAGTCTGGCTCAATGGCATGGAAGTGACGCAGTTCACTTACTTCCAGCAAGCGGGCGGCATCGAGTGCTACCCGGTGACCGGCGAGATCACTTATGGCCTCGAACGCCTGGCCATGTACCTGCAAGGCGTGGACTCGGTCTACGACCTGGTCTGGGCTGACGGCCCGTTCGGCAAGGTGACCTACGGCGACGTGTTCCACCAGAACGAAGTGGAGCAGTCGACCTACAACTTTGAACACGCCAACGTCGAGAAGCTGTTCGAACTGTTCGATTTCTACGAAAGTGAAGCCAAGCGCCTGATCGAACTCGACCAGCCGCTGCCGTTGCCGAGCTACGAAATGGTGTTGAAGGCGTCCCATACCTTCAACCTGCTGGATGCGCGCCGGGCAATCTCGGTGACCGCGCGTCAGCAATACATTCTGCGTGTCCGCACCCTCGCGCGTTCCGTTGCGCAAGCCTATCTGCTGGCTCGCGCCAAGCTGGGCTTCCCGATGGCGACCCCGGACCTGCGTGACGAAGTGTTGGCTAAGCTGGAGGCTGCACAATGAGTGCTCTGGATTTTCTGGTTGAACTGGGCACCGAAGAGCTGCCACCCAAAGCCCTGAACACCCTGGCCGACGCGTTCCTGGCCGGTATCGACAAGGGCCTGCAAGCCGCTGGCCTGAACTACGAGACCAAAACCGTCTACGCCGCGCCACGTCGTCTGGCCGTGCTGATCACCGATCTGGCGACTCAGCAGCCGGATCGCAGCATCAACCTCGATGGCCCGCCATGTCAGGCCGCGTTCGATGCCGAAGGCAATCCGACTCAAGCGGCATTGGGCTTCGCCAAGAAGTGCGGCGTGGACCTGAGCGAAATCGATCGAAGCGGCCCGAAACTGCGTTACAGCCAGAGCATCGCCGGCAAACCGACCGCGAGCCTGCTGGCGACCATCGTCGAAGATTCCCTGAACGACCTGCCGATTCCCAAGCGCATGCGCTGGGGTGCTCGCAAGGAAGAATTCGTTCGTCCGACCCAATGGCTGGTGATGCTGCTCGGTGACCAGGTCATCGATTGCACCATCCTCGCCCAGAAAGCCGGTCGCGATTCCCGTGGTCACCGCTTCCATCACCCGCAAAGCGTGCGCATCACCTCGCCGGCCAACTACCTGACTGACCTGCGTGCCGCTTACGTACTGGCCGATGCCAATGAGCGTCGCGAGCTGATCAGCAAGCGCGTTGAAGAGCTGGCGACGATGCAGGAAGGGACGGCGATCGTGCCGCCAGCGCTGCTCGACGAAGTCGCCGCGCTGGTTGAATGGCCGGTGCCGCTGGTGTGCTCGTTCGAAGAGCGTTTCCTCGATGTGCCGCAAGAAGCCCTGATCACCACCATGCAGGACAACCAGAAGTACTTCTGCCTGCTGGATGCCGACGGCAAGTTGCTGCCACGTTTCATTACCGTGGCCAACATCGAAAGCAAAGACCCGCAGCAGATCATCGCCGGTAACGAGAAAGTGGTTCGTCCACGCCTGACCGACGCCGAGTTCTTCTTCAAGCAAGACAAGAAGCAGAAGCTCGAAGACTTCAACCTGCGTCTGCAGAACGTGGTGTTCCAGGAAAAACTCGGCAGCGTCTACGACAAGGCCGAGCGCGTTTCCAAACTCGCCGCGTTCATCGCTCAACGCATTGGCGGTAACGCTGCGTGGGCGTCCCGTGCAGGCCTGCTGTCCAAGTGCGACCTGGCGACCGAAATGGTCGGTGAGTTCCCGGAGATGCAAGGTGTCGCCGGTTACTACTACGCCCTCAACGACGGCGAGCCGGAAGAAGTCGCTCTGGCGCTGAACGAGCAGTACATGCCGCGCGGTGCCGGTGCTGAACTGCCGACCACCCTGACCGGTGCGGCCGTGGCCATCGCTGACAAGCTCGACACGCTGGTGGGCATTTTCGGTATCGGCATGCTGCCAACCGGTAGCAAAGACCCGTATGCCCTGCGCCGTGCTGCACTCGGCGTGTTGCGCATCCTGATCGACAAGAAGCTCGACCTCGACCTGAATGACGCCGTGGCGTTTGCCGTGAATGCGTTCGGTACCAAGGTGAAGGCGGCCGGCCTCAACGATTCGGTGCTGGAGTTCATCTTCGACCGTCTGCGTGCACGTTACGAAGACGAAGGCGTGGATGTCGGCACTTACCTGTCGGTGCGTGCCCTGAAACCGGGTTCGGCGCTGGACTTCGATCAGCGCGTACAAGCGGTAGAAGCGTTCCGCAAATTGCCGGAAGCCGCTGCCCTGGCCGCGGTGAACAAGCGCGTTTCGAACTTGCTGAGCAAGGTCGAAGGCTCTGTTCCTTCAGTCGTTGAAGCCAAGTACTTCGACAATGCCAATGAGTTCTCCCTGTACTCGGCAATCCAGCAAGCTGACCAGGCTGTCCAGCCGATGGCTGCGGCGCGTCAGTACAGCGAATCGTTGGCACGTCTGGCTGCCTTGCGCGAGCCAGTGGATGCGTTCTTCGAAGCCGTGATGGTCAACGCTGAAGATGCCAAGGTCCGCGCCAACCGTTATGCGCTGCTGTCGCGTCTGCGTGGGCTGTTCCTCGGCGTCGCCGACATTTCGCTGCTGGGTTGAGGGGCTGCTGTTGAAACTGCTGATTCTCGATCGGGACGGGGTGATCAATTACGACTCCGACGCTTACATCAAGTCGGTGCAGGAGTGGATTCCGCTCCCGGGTTCGATCGAAGCCATCGCGCAGTTGAGCAAGGCCGGCTGGACGGTAGCGGTGGCTACCAACCAGTCGGGCATCGCTCGCGGCTATTACGACATCGCCACCCTGGACGCCATGCATGAGCGCTTGCGCTCCCTGGTGGCGGAGCAGGGCGGTGAAGTCGGGCTGATCGTCTATTGCCCGCACGGGCCGGACGATGGCTGCGATTGCCGCAAACCAAAACCCGGGATGTTGAAAACCATCGCCGCGCATTACAACGTATCGCTGACCAATGTTTGGTTTGTCGGCGACACCCTTGGTGACCTGGAGGCCGCCAAAGCCGTCGATTCTCAGCCAGTTTTGGTAAAGACCGGGAAAGGCGAAAAGACTTTGGGCAAGACCCTACCGGCAGGCACCTTGATTTTTGACGATCTGGCGGCGATTGCTGCAGAACTTATCCACAATTAGAGTGCTTCGATTGTCCTGACCAGGGATTTGATCGGGAGTGCGCTTTATATAGACGGGCAGAGCCCGCAACGGTAAACGTCGCTATGTCGATACTGCAGGCCATCAGAACTTTCCTCTTTTATCTGTTGTTGGGCACCACCTCTTTACTCTGGTGCAGCCTGAGCTTTTTTATCGCGCCTTTTCTGTCGTTCAAGGCGCGTTATCGCTTCATCAACGTGTACTGGTGCCGCTGCGCACTGTGGCTGAGCAAAGTCTTTCTAGGTATCAGCTACGAAGTGAAGGGCGCCGAGAACGTGCCCGACCAGCCCTGCGTAATTCAGTCGAACCACCAGAGCACCTGGGAGACGTTCTTTCTATCCGCCTACTTTGAGCCATTGAGCCAGGTACTGAAGCGCGAGCTGCTCTACGTTCCGTTCTTCGGCTGGGCCATGGCCATGCTGCGACCCATCGCCATCGATCGCGACAATCCGAAAGCGGCACTCAAGCATGTGGCGAAGAAGGGCGATGAATTGCTGAAAGACGGCGTCTGGGTCCTGATCTTCCCTGAGGGAACACGCGTTCCTTACGGCACCATCGGAAAGTTCTCTCGCGGTGGTACCGCTTTAGCCGTGAACGCCGCGCTTCCCGTGCTGCCGATTGCGCACAATGCTGGCAAGTTCTGGCCGAAAACCGGTTGGGCGAAGAAGCAGGGCGTGATTACCGTAATCATCGGCGCCCCCATGTATGCCGAGGGCAGCGGGCCGCGAGCGATTGCCGAGCTGAATGACCGGGTCCAAGCCTGGAACGAACAGATGCAACGTGAAATGGGTTCGCTGCCGGCCGCTCCTGCGGCCCCTTCTGCCAACGATCAAATCGCTGTCTGAGATTCTGTGGATAACCTGTGTACCGTTTTGTTGAAAAGCGTCTAATTTAGTTTTTAACTCTATGATTTATATAGATATTTTATAAACCATTAAAAAACCAAAAAAAGTGCATAAGTTTTTTTCGGATGTAAAAAAACCGGCTGATATAGCCGGTTTTTTTATGCCTTCGGTTCGGCAGCAATCACCGGGTTAACGGACGCAAATTTCGGTTAAAAAAAAGGCCAACGCTCAAGCGTTGGCCTTTTTCGTTTGGCAGGTTTGCTGGATCAGAAGTCCAGGTTGGAAACCGCCAGGGCGTTGCTTTCGATGAAGTCACGACGAGGCTCGACCGCATCACCCATCAGGGTGTTGAAGATCTGGTCCGCGCCAATGGCGTCTTCGATGGTCACTTTGAGCATCCGGCGCTGACTTGGGTCCATGGTGGTTTCCCACAGCTGATCCGGGTTCATCTCACCCAGACCTTTGTATCGCTGGATGGTGTGACGCTTGGTGCTTTCGGCCATCAGCCATTCAAGGGCTTCCTTGAACTCGGTGACCGGCTTCTTGCGCTCGCCACGCTGGATATACGCGCCGTCGTCCAGCAAGGTGCTCAGCTGAGCACCCAGAGAAACAACAGTCTTGTAATCGTTGCTGCCGAAGAAGTCGCGGTTGAAGGTGACGTAGTTCGACAAGCCGTGGGAGATCAGTTCGACCTCAGGCAACCAGACGTTACGTTCACGGTCTTCACGCAGGCTGGCTTTGTAAACCAGACCCGACTTCTCGACTGTGCGCAGACGAACTTCGTACTGGGCCATCCAATCCTGCATCGCTGCGTGATCGGAGAGTTGCTCCAGGCTAACGGCAGGCAGGTAGATGAAGTGCTCGGTCAGCTCCTGTGGGTACAGGCGCGACAGACGCTTGAGCGTCTTCATTACCAGACGGAAGTCATTCACCAGACGCTCGAGGGCCGGTCCGGAAATGCCCGGCGCTTCCTCGTTCAGGTGCAGGCTCGCATCTTCCAGGGCCGACTGCGTCATGTACTCTTCCATGGCGTCGTCGTCTTTGATGTATTGCTCTTGCTTGCCTTTCTTGACCTTGTACAGCGGAGGCTGGGCGATGTAGATGTAGCCGCGCTCGATCAGCTCCGGCAACTGACGGAAGAAGAAGGTCAGCAGCAGGGTACGGATGTGCGAACCGTCGACGTCAGCATCGGTCATGATGATGATGTTGTGGTAACGCAGCTTCGCGATGTTGTACTCATCGCGGCCAATGCCACAGCCCAGCGCGGTGATCAAGGTGCCCACTTCTTGCGAAGAGATCATCTTGTCGAAGCGCGCCTTCTCGACGTTCAGGATCTTGCCCTTGAGAGGCAGGATGGCCTGGGTCCGACGGTTGCGTCCCTGCTTGGCGGAGCCGCCAGCAGAGTCACCTTCCACGAGGTACAGTTCGGAAAGGGCAGGGTCTTTTTCCTGGCAGTCAGCCAGTTTGCCAGGCAGGCCGGCGATATCCAGCGCGCCTTTACGACGGGTCATCTCACGGGCTTTACGCGCCGCTTCACGAGCACGGGCCGCGTCGATCATCTTGCCGACGACCAGCTTGGCTTCGTTCGGGTTTTCCAGCAAGAAGTCGGAAAAGTACTTGCCCATTTCCTGTTCGACCGCGGTCTTCACTTCGGAAGAAACCAGCTTGTCTTTGGTCTGGGAGCTGAACTTCGGATCCGGCACTTTTACCGAGATAATCGCGGTCAGGCCTTCACGGGCATCGTCACCGGTGGTCGCGACTTTATGCTTCTTCGCCAGACCTTCGGCTTCGATGTAGGTGTTCAGGTTGCGCGTCAGCGCGGAACGGAAACCCACCAGGTGAGTACCGCCATCGCGCTGTGGAATGTTGTTGGTGAAGCACAACAGGTTCTCGTTGAAGCTGTCGTTCCACTGCAAGGCGATTTCCACGCCGATGCCGTCTTCGCGCTGGATGTTGAAGTGGAACACCTGGTTGACCGGGGTCTTGTTGGTGTTCAGGTATTCAACGAACGCACGCAGGCCGCCCTCGTACTTGAACAGCTCTTCCTTGCCGCTGCGCTCATCCTTGAGGACGATGCCGACACCGGAGTTGAGGAAGGACAGTTCACGAATCCGCTTGGCCAGGATGTCCCAGCTGAAATGGATGTTCTTGAAGGTCAGGTCGGACGGTTTGAAGTGGATCTGGGTGCCGGTGGTTTCACTCTCACCGACGATTTTCATCGGCTCTTTTGGAACACCGTGAATGTAGGTCTGTTCCCAGATTTTGCCGCTGCGGCGAACGGTCAAGACCAGTTCTTCGGACAGGGCGTTCACAACCGACACACCTACACCGTGCAGACCGCCGGATACTTTGTAGGAGTTGTCGTCGAATTTACCGCCGGCGTGCAGCACGGTCATGATGACCTCGGCTGCTGAGACGCCTTCTTCTTTGTGCACGTCTACCGGGATACCACGACCGTTGTCGCGAACGGTGATGGATTCGTCCGGGTGGATGATGATGCTGATGTCGTCGCAGTGGCCAGCGAGCGCTTCATCGATGGAGTTGTCGACTACCTCGAAGACCATGTGGTGCAGACCGCTGCCATCGTCGGTGTCACCAATGTACATACCGGGACGTTTGCGTACGGCATCCAGGCCTTTCAGCACTTTAATGCTCGTTGAGTCGTACGTATTTTCTTCGCTCAATGCCTTCACTCCCGATGGTCGTGGGTCTGGGTGATACGGCCCTGTTCCACGTGGAACAGAGCGACTGGCGTTTCCGTCTGCCAGCCTTCCCTCAATAATTCGTGATCTACACAGGTGATAAACACCTGGCAGCGTAAGTCTTCCAGCAAGCGGCAAAGCGCGCGACGGTGGTGCTCGTCCAGTTCGGACGGCAGGTCATCCACCAGATAAATACACTGGCCGCGTCGGGCCTGGCTGACCAAGTGCCCTTGAGCAATCCGCAATGCACAGACCACCAGCTTCTGCTGACCGCGAGACAAGATGTCCGCGGCATTGTGTGCGCCCAATCTAAGACGCAAATCAGCACGCTGTGGTCCGGCCTGGGTATGGCCCATTTGCTGATCCCGCTGAAGGGACCCGGCGAGCACTGCACTCAGCTCTCGGTCTTTGTCCCAACCTCGGTAATAGCTGAGCGTTAAGCCCTCGAGCTCAACCAGTTCGCTCAAGGTCTGTTCAAAGACTGGTTTCAAGGCTTTGATATAAGCGCGGCGGTATTCATCAATTTCAGCGCTGGCCTGGCACAGTTCCCTGTCCCAAACCGCTTGCGAAACGGCGTCAAGTGTACCATGCCGCAGCCAAGAGTTTCTCTGGCGCAGGGCCTTCTGCAAGCGCTGCCAGGTAGACATGAATCGTGGTTCCACGTGGAACACACCCCAGTCGAGAAACTGTCGGCGAATCTTGGGAGCGCCTTCCAACAAGCGGAAACTGTCGGGGTTGATTAGCTGCAGTGGCAGGATTTCCGCCAGTTGCGCTGCGCTCCGGGCGTTCTGCCCGTCGATGCGAATCTGGAACTCCCCTTGGCGGTCGCGAGAGATTCCCAAAGCACTGTGCCCACCCTCCGCCAGCTCCACCTGACCGAACACCGTACAGGCGAGCTGCTCGTATTGGATAACCGGTAACAGGCGGGTGCTACGAAACGAACGGGCAAGCCCCAGCAGGTGAATGGCTTCCAGAACACTGGTTTTGCCGCTGCCGTTGGCGCCGTAAAGAATGTTGATTCGGGGGGAGGGGGAGAAGGTCACCGGGTGCAGATTGCGCACCGCGGTGACCGAGACGCGACTTAAGGACATCTAGCTTCTGCTGAGCATGATTACAGACGCATCGGCATGACAACGTAGGCCGAGTCATCGTTGTCGGACTCTTGCACCAGCGCGCTGCTGTTGGAGTCGGACAGGATCAAACGAACCTGCTCAGTGGTCATCACGCCCAATACGTCGAGCAGATAACTCACGTTGAAGCCGATTTCCAGATTGCCGCCGTTGTACTCAACGCCGACTTCTTCTTCCGCTTCTTCCTGTTCCGGGTTGTTCGCCTGAATCTTCAGCTGACCATTGGCCAGTTGCAGACGAATGCCGCGGTACTTCTCGTTGGACAGAATCGCGGTACGGCTGAAGGCTTCACGCAGGGCCTGACGATCGCCGAGTACCAGCTTGTCGCCACCTTTGGGCAGAACACGCTCGTAGTCGGGGAATTTCCCGTCGACCAGTTTCGAAGTGAAGGTGAACTCGCCAGTGGTCGCACGAATGTGGTGTTGACCCAGGACGATGCTGACGATGCCGTCCGGCTCAGTCAGCAGGCGCGCCAATTCAAGGATACCTTTACGTGGCACGATGACCTGGTGACGGTCCGGTTGACCGATATCAGCCTTCATCGAGCACATGGCCAGACGGTGACCATCGGTGGCCACGGCGCGGATGATGCCTTCGGAAACTTCCAGCAGCATGCCGTTGAGGTAGTAGCGCACGTCCTGCTGGGCCATGGCGAAGCTGGTGCGTTCAATCAGGCGACGCAACTTGTTTTGCTCAAGGCTGCACGTCAACGAGCCAGGGCCTTCTTCCACCGTCGGGAAGTCATTGGCCGGCAGGGTCGACAGGGTGAAGCGGCTACGGCCGGCCTTCACCACGAGCTTCTGCTCGTCGACCTTGATGTCGATCAGCGCATCGTTGGGCAAGCTTTTGCAGATATCCATCAGCTTGCGCGCAGGCACAGTGATGGAACCTGGATCAGCAGGCTCTTCGAGTTGTACACGACCGACCAGCTCGACTTCCAGGTCGGTACCGGTCAGCGACAATTGCTGGCCTTCGACAACCAGCAGCACGTTGGAGAGCACCGGCAAGGTCTGTCGGCGCTCGACGACGCCTGCGACCAGTTGCAGGGGTTTCAACAGGGCTTCGCGTTGAATGGTGAAATGCATGGTCTAGTCCCTTGCCTTAATAAGCTGCGCTGGTGTTCATCAAGTGGTCAGTGTACGCAGCAGGTTCTTGTAGTCCTCGCGGATGTCCGCGTCGGATTCCTTAAGTTCATTGATCTTGCGGCAGGCGTGCAAAACAGTCGTGTGGTCCCGGCCGCCAAACACATCGCCGATTTCCGGCAAGCTGTGGTTGGTCAGTTCTTTGGACAACGCCATGGCGACCTGACGTGGACGAGCGACCGAACGCGAACGACGTTTGGACAACAAGTCGGAGATCTTGATCTTGTAGTACTCGGCGACGGTGCGCTGAATGTTATCCACAGAGACCAGTTTGTCTTGCAGTGCCAACAGATCTTTCAGGGATTCGCGAATCAACTCGATGGTGATATCGCGGCCCATGAAGTGCGAGTGGGCGATCACGCGTTTGAGCGCGCCTTCCAGCTCACGGACGTTGGAACGAATACGCTGGGCAATAAAGAACGCCGCGTCATGGGGCAGATCGACTTTGGCCTGGTCGGCCTTTTTCATCAGGATCGCCACGCGGGTTTCCAGTTCCGGCGGCTCGACGGCTACCGTCAGGCCCCAGCCGAAGCGGGATTTGAGGCGCTCTTCAAGGCCTTCGATTTCTTTCGGGTAGCGGTCACTGGTAAGAATGACCTGCTGGCCACCTTCAAGCAGTGCGTTGAAGGTGTGGAAAAACTCTTCCTGGGAACGTTCCTTGCGGGCGAAGAACTGAATGTCATCGATCAGCAACGCATCCACCGAACGGTAGAAGCGCTTGAACTCGTTGATGGCGTTCAGCTGCAAGGCCTTGACCATGTCGGCCACGAAACGCTCGGAATGCAGGTACACAACCTTGGCATTCGGATTCTTCTTTAACAGGTGGTTACCCACAGCGTGCATCAAGTGGGTTTTACCCAAGCCGACGCCACCATAAAGGAAGAGCGGGTTGTAACCGTGCTTTGGATTGTCCGCCACTTGCCAGGCCGCAGCCCGGGCCAGTTGGTTGGACTTGCCCTCGACGAAGTTTTCGAAAGTGAAGGTGCGGTTCAGGTAACTGGTGTGCTTGAGCGCGCCTTCGACTTGCACCGTACGCTGTTCGGCACGAATAGGAGCTTGTTGCGAACTGGCCCCGGCCATCGGGTCGAAGCTGTCGCGCGATGGCTCTTCATTAACCTCGGCAACTTTTTGTGTCGCACGCTTGGTCGGAGCGGCCTGGGATGGCGCCGGGGCGCTGACAGGTGCTTGAGCGGCTTGCGCCTGCGAAGCAGCGGCGGCCAGCGGAGCATTCGGGGCGGCACGTGGTGCCGAACTGCGTTTGCTACCTATTAATAAGGACAGCGCCGGCGCCAGGCCATTGCCATGCTCATCCAGAAGCTCAAGAACGCGGCCCAGATACTTTTCGTTGACCCAGTCGAGAACAAAACGATTCGGTGCGTAGACACGCAACTCGTCGCCTTCGGCTTCGACCTGTAGTGGACGGATCCAAGTGTTGAATTGTTGGGCAGGCAGCTCATCGCGCAAAAGCTCCACGCACTGCTGCCAAAGTTCCACTGACACGGATATCCCCTAAGTTGAAAGCCGGTGAGGCAAAAACAAGCGGCCATTGTAGCCGACCAGGCCCCGACTTATCCACACGAAGGTTGTTCACCTCCTAGGAAGAATCGGTGATTTATATGAAAAAAAGACGACCAGCGGTCTGTGCATAAGCTCTGTGGATAACCGGGTCTAAGGTCGTTGCACAACTGGGGGGGAAACTCGGTGGATAACCGCCTTGTGGATAAGTACCTCTTTCACACACAGCTTATCCGACAGTGCAGCACAGGGTTACCACCGTTTTCCACCGTAGTTGTCATTCTCTGTACATCACGGCTTTAAAGGGCTAATGGCAGTTATCCACAGATGATCGCGCCCCTAGCTTTTATAAGCTTTACAGAAAAGCTTTAAATACTTTCCTTCTTAGTTTCTATATCTAGCCAAGGCGCTCGGCAGGAAAAACGCCTGGAGATCTATTTATAAGGAAACGCTGGTTGGAAATTGACCTAGAGGCTTGCTTTCTCTAGAATCCCCGGTCTCTTAAAACGGGGGCCATTCCGGCCCGTTGTGGACGAACCAGGTAACACGACAATGAAACGTACTTTCCAACCAAGCACTATCAAACGCGCTCGTACCCACGGTTTCCGTGCTCGCATGGCTACCAAGAACGGTCGTGCCGTCCTGTCGCGTCGTCGCGCCAAAGGTCGTGCGCGTCTGGCAGTTTGATAATCCGGCACTGGAGGTGAGTCAGGACTTCAGTCGGGAAAAGCGTCTGCTTACTCCCCGGCATTTCAAGGCAGTCTTTGACTCCCCTACCGGCAAGGTTCCGGGGAAAAATCTCCTGCTCCTTGCGCGCAACAACGATCTTGATCACCCCCGTCTCGGGCTGGTTATCGGGAAAAAGAGCGTAAAGCTCTCCGTCGAGCGCAATCGCCTCAAACGTCTGATGCGCGAATCGTTCCGTCTGAACCAGGACTCACTGGCCGGCTGGGACATCGTTATCGTCGCGCGCAAAGGTTTGGGTGACGTAGAAAACCCCGAATTGATTCAGCATTTCGGCAAACTCTGGAAGCGTCTGGCACGCAGCACGCCGGTACCAGCAGTCAAAACCGAAACTGTAGGGGTAGACAGTCCCGATGCGTAAACTGGCACTCGTTCCGATCCAGTTTTATCGCTATGCCATTAGTCCTCTGATGGCCAGTCACTGTCGTTTCTACCCCAGTTGTTCCTGCTACGCGTATGAAGCCATAGAAAATCATGGTCTTCTGCGCGGTGGCTGGCTGGCCTTTCGTCGTTTAGGTCGCTGTCATCCGTGGAATCCCGGTGGTTATGACCCGGTTCCATCTATCCCTACCTCCCGTTCTTCTTCGATGGCCGAGTAATCATGGATATCAAACGCACGATCCTGATCGTCGCCCTGGCAATCGTGTCCTACGTTATGGTTCTTAAATGGAACCAGGACTATGGCCAGGCTGCCCTGCCGACTCAGAATGTTGCTTCCAGTACTACCGCACCGGGCCTACCGGACACGGCGACTGGCAATAAAGCTTCTGTCAGTGACGACATTCCCCGCGCCCCAAGCGATACCAGTGCAACTGCACCTGCTGAAACACCAGTAGCTGCAAGCAAAGACCTCATCCAGATCAAAACGGATGTGCTCAACCTGGCAATCGATCCCCAAGGTGGTGATGTTGCGCAGTTGACGCTGCCGCTGTATCCACGTCGCCAGGACCATCCGGAAATTCCATTCCAGTTGTTCGATAACGGCAACGAGCGGACTTATCTGGCTCAAAGCGGTTTGATCGGCACCAACGGTCCGGACGCAAGCCCGGCCGGTCGCCCGGTTTACTCCTCGGAGAAGAAGATTTATCAACTGGCTGACGGTCAGGACCAATTGGTCGCAGACCTGAAGTTCAGCAAGGACGGCGTCAACTACATCAAGCGTTTCACCGTGAAACGTGGCCTGTATGACGTAACCGTTTCCTATCTGATCGACAACCAGAGCGCGCAGCCCTGGTCTGGTGCGATGTTCGCGCAACTCAAGCGTGACGCCAGCGGCGATCCTTCCTCGACCACCGCCACCGGTACCGCGACTTACCTCGGTGCTGCCCTGTGGACAAGTAACGAGCCGTACAAGAAAGTGTCGATGAGCGACATGGACAAGGCTCAGCTCAAGGAAACCGTCACCGGTGGTTGGGTTGCCTGGTTGCAGCACTACTTCGTGACCGCATGGATTCCGGCCAAGGGCGAAAACAACATCGTCCAGACCCGTAAAGACAGCAAGGGCAACTACATCATCGGTTATACCGGCCCGGCAATGAGCGTTGCGCCAGGTGCAAAAGCCGAAACCAGTGCTGTTCTGTACGCGGGTCCGAAAAGTCAGGCTGTGCTGAAAGAGTTGTCCCCAGGTCTGGAACTGACCGTCGATTACGGCATTCTTTGGTTCATCGCCCAACCCATCTTCTGGTTGCTGGGACACATCCACGCAATCGTCGGTAACTGGGGCTGGTCGATCATCTTCCTGACCATGCTGATCAAAGGGATTTTCTTCCCGCTGTCGGCTGCCAGTTACAAATCCATGGCGCGCATGCGTGCAGTGGCACCGAAACTGGCCGCGCTGAAAGAGCAACATGGCGACGACCGGCAGAAAATGTCGCAATCCATGATGGAGCTGTACAAGAAAGAAAAGATCAATCCGCTGGGTGGTTGCTTGCCAATCCTCGTGCAGATGCCGGTTTTCCTTTCGCTGTACTGGGTTCTGCTGGAAAGCGTTGAAATGCGCCAAGCGCCGTTCATGCTGTGGATTACTGACCTGTCGATCAAGGATCCGTTCTTCATTCTGCCGATCATCATGGGCGTAACCATGTTCATCCAGCAGCAGTTGAACCCGACTCCTCCGGATCCGATGCAGGCGAAGGTCATGAAAATGATGCCAATCATCTTCACCTTCTTCTTCCTGTGGTTCCCGGCCGGTCTTGTTCTGTATTGGGTAGTGAACAACGTTTTGTCGATCGCCCAACAGTGGTACATCACGCGTAAGATCGAAGCGGCTACCAAAAAAGCCGAGGCGTAACTTACTCTGTGGATAACCACTCAAAACGCCCCCTAGTGGGGCGTTTTGCTATCTGTCACTTTTGTCTGGATACCGCTTTATGAGCGTTCCTCGTGAAACCATCGCAGCCGTCGCCACCGCTCAAGGTCGCGGCGGTGTGGGCATCGTCCGTATTTCCGGGCCGCTGGCAAGTGTTGCGGCCAAGGCCTTCAGCGGTCGTGAACTCAAGCCAAGATTTGCCCACTACGGCCCGTTCCTCAGTGAGAACGATGAGGTGCTGGATCAAGGCATCGCCCTGTATTTTCCGGGCCCGAACTCATTTACCGGCGAAGATGTGCTGGAACTCCAGGGCCATGGCGGTCCCGTCGTTCTGGATATGCTGCTCAAGCGTTGCCTGGAACTGGGCTGTCGTCTGGCCCGGCCGGGTGAATTCAGCGAGCGCGCGTTCCTCAATGACAAGCTCGATCTGGCTCAGGCCGAGGCCATCGCCGACTTGATCGAGGCGAGTTCTGCACAAGCTGCACGAAATGCCCTGCGTTCATTGCAAGGTGCATTCTCCGAACGTGTGCATAACCTCACCGAGCAACTGATTGGCCTGCGCATCTATGTCGAAGCGGCGATCGACTTCCCGGAAGAAGAAATCGATTTCCTCGCCGATGGCCACGTACTGAGCATGCTCGACAAAGTGCGCGACGAATTATCCACAGTGCTGCGTGAAGCCGGGCAGGGTGCCTTGCTGCGAGACGGGATGACCGTGGTGATCGCCGGGCGGCCAAATGCCGGTAAATCCAGCCTGTTGAATGCACTGGCCGGTCGTGAAGCCGCTATCGTGACCGAGATTGCCGGCACTACCCGGGACATACTCCGTGAACATATCCACATCGATGGCATGCCGCTGCACGTGGTCGACACCGCAGGTCTTCGAGACACCGATGACCAGGTGGAAAAAATCGGCGTCGAACGGGCGTTGAAAGCGATCGGCGAGGCTGATCGAGTCCTTTTGGTGGTCGATGCCACCGCTCCTGAGGCTCTTGATCCGTTCGCGTTATGGCCTGAATTTCTGGAAATCCGTCCCGACCCGGCGAAAGTTACGCTAATCCGTAACAAGGCAGACCTCACGGGCGAAGCCATTGCCCTGGAAGTCAGCGAGGATGGCCATGTCACCATCAGCCTGAGTGCCAGGTCTGCAGGTGAAGGGTTGGAGTTGCTGCGGGACCACCTCAAGGCCTGCATGGGCTACGAACAGACCTCTGAAAGCAGCTTCAGTGCTCGCAGGCGTCACCTTGAAGCGTTGCGTCACGCCAGTGCTTCCCTTGAGCACGGCCGTGCGCAGCTGACCCTGGCGGGTGCCGGCGAACTGTTGGCCGAGGATTTGCGCCAGGCCCAACACGCTTTGGGTGAAATCACCGGTGCATTCAGCTCCGATGATCTGCTGGGGCGGATCTTTTCCAGCTTCTGTATCGGTAAATAAGACTCTCCGTTGTCCACAGACAGGCCATTCGTGCCTGTCTGTTCCCTCCTTTTCTTGAATTCTCTTCCAGTGCCGAGCCGATTCTTTCTGCTTGAGCGGATTTTCCGTGTCCTGGATTTGCTCATTTAGCAGTTTTCTGTGGATTAAGCCCTGTGAATAACTGCCACTAAGGGCAGTTGATAACAGGGCCTCAAAACTGAAGATAACCGCCCCTGTGGATAAGCACCCCTTTCATCCACAGGCTTAAACCGGTTATCCAAGGGCCTCATTGGTACATGA
The DNA here is from genome assembly GCF_058788075.1 of Pseudomonas sp. FW305-20. Classification (NCBI taxonomy): domain Bacteria; kingdom Pseudomonadati; phylum Pseudomonadota; class Gammaproteobacteria; order Pseudomonadales; family Pseudomonadaceae; genus Pseudomonas; species Pseudomonas sp. FW305-20. The sequence continues at coordinate 25,073 of NZ_JBYTAJ010000006.1, forward strand.
CCACAGGGTTTTGAATCTCTGTACACATTGAATATAGAGGCTTGTAGAGATCTATCCACAGAAAGGTGGCTCAGTAGAAATAAACATAAAAACAAAGATTTAATAAATTTCTCTCTTTTTAATTTCTATAACCGCGACTTCTCCACAGCTGGTTAAATTTTGTGCAAAGGGTTCTTTAGGAAGGGCGAAGTCCCTATACTTGCCGACCAGGTCCAAAAACCTGAGACCAACCTATTCCGGATTACCTAACTGAAGCAGGCACGAGGTGCGTGGTGGATTTCCCTTCCCGTTTTGAAGTGATCGTCATCGGCGGCGGTCATGCCGGTACCGAGGCAGCACTGGCCTCAGCACGCATGGGTGCAAAAACCCTGTTGCTGACGCATAACGTGGAAACCCTCGGTGCCATGAGTTGCAACCCCGCTATCGGTGGGATCGGCAAAAGCCATCTGGTCAAGGAAATCGATGCCCTCGGCGGCGCGATGGCCATGGCTACCGATAAAGGTGGTATTCAGTTTCGCGTATTGAACAGCCGCAAAGGCCCGGCCGTGCGGGCAACCCGCGCTCAGGCTGATCGGGTTTTGTACAAAGCCGCTGTCCGCGAAATTCTCGAAAACCAGCCGAACCTGTGGATATTTCAACAGGCTGCCGACGACCTGATCGTCGAGCAGGAACAAGTGCGCGGTGTTGTCACCCAAATGGGCCTGCGTTTCTTCGCGGATTCCGTGGTGTTGACCACTGGCACCTTCCTCGGTGGACTTATCCACATCGGAATGCAGAATTTTTCCGGTGGCCGTGCCGGTGATCCACCGTCGATCGCCCTGGCTCACCGTTTGCGTGAGTTGCCATTGCGCGTCGGTCGCTTGAAAACCGGTACGCCGCCGCGTATCGACGGACGTTCGGTGGATTTCTCGGTGATGACCGAGCAAGCCGGCGATACACCGATCCCGGTGATGTCGTTCATGGGTTCCAAAGAGCAGCATCCGAAACAGGTCAGCTGCTGGATTACCCACACCAACGCCCGTACCCACGAAATCATTGCCGCCAACCTGGATCGGTCGCCGATGTATTCCGATGCCGGGTTGATCGAAGGCATCGGTCCGCGGTACTGCCCGTCGATCGAAGACAAGATCCATCGCTTTGCCGACAAGGACAGCCATCAGGTCTTCATCGAACCGGAAGGCCTGACGACTAACGAGCTGTACCCGAACGGGATATCCACATCGCTGCCATTCGACGTGCAACTGCAGATCGTGCAATCGATTCGCGGCATGGAAAACGCGCACATCGTTCGTCCGGGTTACGCCATCGAATACGATTACTTTGACCCGCGTGACCTGAAGTACAACCTGGAAACCAAAGTCATCGGCGGTCTGTTCTTCGCCGGGCAAATCAACGGCACCACCGGTTACGAAGAAGCCGGCGCCCAGGGTTTGCTGGCCGGGGCCAACGCCGCACTGCGGGCTCAGGGCAAAGATGCCTGGTGTCCGCGTCGCGACGAAGCGTACATCGGCGTATTGGTCGACGACCTGATTACCCTGGGTACCCAGGAACCGTATCGGATGTTCACATCCCGCGCCGAATACCGCCTGATCCTGCGCGAAGACAACGCCGACCTGCGCTTGACCGAAAAAGGTCGCGAGCTGGGCTTGGTGGATGACGCGCGTTGGGCTGCTTTCTGCACCAAACGCGAAAGCATCACGCTGGAAGAGCAACGCCTGAAAAGTACCTGGGTTCGTCCGGGCACCGAACAAGGCGATGCGATTTCCGAGAAGTTCGGTACGCCGCTGACCCACGAATACAACTTGCTCAACCTGCTGAGCCGTCCGGAAATCGACTACGCTGGTCTGATCGCCGTGACCGGTGGCGGTGCAGAAGATCCACAAGTCGCCGAGCAGGTCGAAATCAAGACCAAATACGCCGGCTACATCGATCGCCAGCAGGATGAAATCGCTCGTCTGCGGGCCAGCGAAGACACAAAACTGCCTGTGGATATCGATTACACGAATATTTCCGGTCTCTCCAAAGAGATCCAGAGCAAGCTCGGTGCGACCCGTCCAGAGACTTTGGGCCAGGCGTCGCGCATCCCGGGTGTGACGCCGGCAGCGATTTCGCTGTTGATGATTCATTTGAAAAAACGCGGCGCGGGCCGTCAGTTGGAGCAAAGCGCTTGAGTTCGTTGGTCACCTCGCAACACGCAGAAGAGTTATCCACAGGTGCTCGCCAGCTTGGTGTCACGCTGACAGAAACCCAGCATGCTCAGCTGCTGGGTTACCTGGCCCTGTTGATAAAATGGAACAAGGCTTACAACCTGACCGCCGTACGCGATCCGGATGAAATGGTTTCCCGTCACTTGCTCGATAGTTTGAGCGTGATGTCGTTCGTCGAAAACGGCCGCTGGCTGGATGTTGGCAGCGGTGGGGGCATGCCGGGTATTCCGCTGGCCATCCTGTTTCCAGAGTCCCAGGTGACTTGCCTGGACAGCAACGGCAAGAAAACCCGCTTCCTGACTCAGGTCAAACTCGAACTCAAACTGGATAACCTGCAAGTTATCCACAGTCGCGTCGAAGCTTTTCAACCTGCTCAGCCCTTCAACGGGATCATTTCCCGGGCCTTCAGCAGCATGGAGAATTTCAGCAACTGGACTCGCCACCTCGGCGACACCGAAACACGTTGGCTGGCAATGAAGGGCGTTCATCCCGCCGATGAGCTGGTAGCATTGCCGGCAGACTTCCACCTCGATAGCGAACACGCCCTGGCCGTACCCGGTTGCCAAGGCCAACGCCATCTGCTGATACTGCGCCGCACGGCATGATTGGGAACACAAGCAAGAATGGCTAAGGTATTCGCGATAGCGAACCAAAAGGGTGGTGTGGGCAAGACCACCACCTGCATCAACCTCGCAGCTTCCCTGGTCGCTACCAAGCGTCGGGTGCTGTTGATCGATCTCGATCCACAGGGCAACGCCACCATGGGTAGCGGTGTGGATAAACACGGCCTGGAAAACTCGGTCTACGACCTGCTGATCGGCGAGTGCGATCTGGCCCAGGCCATGCACTACTCCGAGCACGGTGGTTACCAACTGCTGCCGGCCAACCGCGACCTGACCGCGGCCGAAGTGGTTCTGCTGGAAATGCAGATGAAGGAAAGCCGCCTGCGCAGTGCGTTGGCACCGATCCGTGAAAACTACGATTACATTTTGATCGACTGTCCGCCGTCGTTGTCGATGCTCACACTGAACGCTTTGGTCGCCGCTGATGGGGTGATTATCCCCATGCAGTGCGAGTACTTCGCGCTCGAAGGCTTGAGCGACCTTGTGGATAACATCAAGCGTATCGCCGAGTTGCTGAACCCGAACCTGAAAGTCGAAGGCCTGTTGCGGACCATGTATGACCCGCGCCTGAGCCTGATGAACGATGTTTCGGCGCAGCTCAAGGAACATTTCGGCGAGCAGCTCTACGACACGGTGATTCCGCGCAACATCCGCCTGGCTGAAGCACCAAGCTATGGCATGCCGGCGCTGGCGTACGACAAATCATCCCGGGGCGCCATTGCCTATCTGGCATTGGCGGGCGAGATGGTTCGTCGTCAACGCAAAAACTCACGCACTGCCGCTGCTCAGGCAACTTAAGGAATCCCCATGGCCGTCAAGAAACGAGGTCTCGGACGTGGACTGGATGCACTGCTGAGCGGTCCGACTGTCAGCTCGCTGGAAGAACAAGCGGTGCAGGCCGATCAGCGTGAGCTGCAGCACCTGCCCCTGGACCTGATCCAGCGCGGCAAGTATCAGCCGCGACGGGATATGGATCCTCAGGCGCTGGAAGAACTGGCACAGTCGATCAAGGCTCAAGGTGTGATGCAACCGATCGTGGTTCGTCCGATTGGCAGCGGTCGCTTTGAAATCATCGCCGGCGAACGCCGCTGGCGCGCCAGCCAGCAAGCGGGTCAGGAAACCATCCCGGCGATGGTTCGCGATGTGCCGGATGAAACCGCGATCGCCATGGCGCTGATCGAGAACATCCAGCGTGAAGACCTCAATCCGATCGAAGAAGCGGTTGCGTTGCAGCGTTTGCAGCAGGAATTCCAGCTGACTCAGCAACAAGTGGCCGAAGCCGTGGGCAAATCCCGCGTGACTGTGGCCAACCTGCTACGCTTGATCGCGTTGCCGGAAGTCATCAAAACCATGCTGTCCCACGGCGACCTGGAAATGGGTCATGCCCGTGCTTTGCTCGGTTTACCGGAAAATCAACAGGTTGAAGGGGCGCGACACGTTGTCGCACGGGGGCTGACCGTTCGCCAGACTGAAGCACTGGTTCGCCAGTGGTTGAGCGGTAAACAGGAACCTGCTGAACCGGTAAAGCCGGACCCGGATATCGCTCGACTCGAACAGCGTCTGGCTGAGCGCCTAGGCTCTGCGGTGCAGATTCGCCACGGAAAAAAGGGGAAGGGGCAGTTGGTGATCGGTTACAACTCCCTCGACGAGCTTCAAGGTGTACTTGCGCACATTCGCTGAAACATTTCCTCATGTAGCGTGCAGTCGGAAATACTACCTGACAGTTGAATAGGGGCAGAACCGCCCCTATACTCTGCGCGCATTTTGTCGGCACAAATTATGCCAAGTTATTGAATTCCGGCAGCCGATCATTGGGGAGCAAAAACGATGGAGAGCCGCACGCCAAACCGCTTGCCGTTCCATCGCCTGGCAGTTTTTCCGGTCCTACTGGCTCAATTTGTCGTTTTGGTACTGGCCGCTTTGGCGCTTTGGTACTGGCATGGAGTCGTAGCCGGGTACTCGGGACTCTGCGGAGGCCTGATAGCCTTGCTACCCAATGTTTATTTCGCTCACAGGGCATTTCGGTTTTCCGGCGCCCGAGCAGCTCAAGCCATCGTCCGGTCTTTTTATGCCGGCGAGGCGGGCAAACTGATTTTGACGGCAGTGCTCTTTGCATTGACGTTCGCAGGTGTGAAGCCATTGGCGCCGCTAGCTGTATTCGGCGTCTTCGTGTTGACCCAACTGGTCAGCTGGTTCGCGCCCCTGCTGATGAGAACAAGACTTTCGAGACCTTAGGGCGTTTGAGGCAACCATGGCAGAGACAACCGCTTCGGGCTATATCCAGCACCACTTGCAGAACCTGACCTTCGGTCAGCACCCAACTGGCGGGTGGGGTTTTGCCCACACCGCAGCAGAAGCCAAGGAAATGGGCTTCTGGGCTTTCCACGTCGATACTCTCGGCTGGTCGGTCGCGTTGGGTCTGATCTTCGTTCTTCTTTTCCGCATGGCGGCAAAGAAGGCGACTTCCGGTCAGCCTGGTGCTTTGCAGAACTTCGTTGAAGTATTGGTCGAATTCGTCGATGGCAGCGTGAAAGACAGCTTCCATGGCCGTAGCCCGGTGATTGCACCGTTGGCACTGACCATCTTCGTCTGGGTCTTCCTGATGAACGCCGTCGACCTGATCCCGGTCGACTGGATTCCTCAGCTGGCCATCCTGATCACTGGCGATTCGCACATTCCGTTCCGTGCCGTATCGACCACTGACCCGAACGCTACCCTGGGCATGGCCCTGTCGGTGTTCGCGTTGATCATTTTCTACAGCATCAAGGTCAAGGGCATCGGCGGCTTCATCGGCGAACTGACCCTGCACCCTTTCGGCAGCAAGAACATCTTCGTTCAAGCCCTGCTGATCCCGGTGAACTTCCTGCTGGAGTTCGTGACACTGATCGCCAAGCCAATCTCTCTGGCACTGCGTCTGTTCGGCAACATGTACGCCGGCGAACTGGTCTTCATTCTGATCGCTGTGATGTTCGGCAGTGGTCTGCTCTGGCTTAGCGGCCTGGGCGTAGTTCTGCAGTGGGCGTGGGCTGTGTTCCACATCCTGATCATCACCCTGCAGGCGTTTATCTTCATGATGCTGACCATCGTTTACTTGTCGATGGCGCACGAAGAGAACCATTAAGACCAGTCTCGACTAGTCTGATGTCCCACTCGGTCAAACGAGTGGGTGCCCGAACAGGGCTATGAAACGATTTGTTTTACCGCTTTAAAATCTAAAAAACCTAAACCATACGACGTAAAAGTCGGGAGGAAAGATGGAAACTGTAGTTGGTCTAACCGCTATCGCTGTTGCACTGTTGATCGGCCTGGGCGCACTGGGTACCGCAATTGGTTTCGGCCTGTTGGGCGGCAAGTTCCTGGAAGGCGCAGCGCGTCAGCCAGAGATGGTTCCAATGCTGCAAGTCAAAATGTTCATCGTTGCCGGTCTGCTCGACGCCGTAACCATGATCGGTGTTGGTATCGCTCTGTTCTTCACCTTCGCGAACCCATTCGTTGGTCAACTCGCTGGCTAATTGCTCGAACCTTCGAGTAATTGGTGTGATGTGCAACGAACGAGCGAGGTGTTGGCGTGAACATTAATGCAACCCTGATTGGCCAGTCCGTTGCGTTCTTCATTTTTGTACTGTTTTGCATGAAGTTCGTGTGGCCTCCGGTCATCGCGGCTTTGCACGAACGTCAGAAGAAGATCGCGGATGGACTGGATGCTGCCAGCCGAGCAGCTCGCGACCTGGAGTTGGCCCAAGAGAAAGCGGGTCATCAACTGCGCGAAGCAAAAGCTCAGGCAGCTGAAATCATTGAGCAAGCCAAGAAACGCGGTAACCAGATCGTTGAAGAGGCTGTTGAAAAAGCCCGTATCGACGCTGACCGTGTGAAGGTTCAGGCTCAGGCCGAGATCGAGCAGGAACTGAACAGTGTCAAAGACGCGCTGCGTGCCCAATTGGGTGCTCTGGCCGTTGGCGGCGCCGAGAAGATCCTGGGTGCCACAATCGATCAAAACGCGCACGCGGAGCTGGTAAACAAACTGGCTGCTGAAATTTAAGCGAGGGCGATCATGGCAGAATTGACCACGTTGGCCCGACCTTACGCTAAGGCAGCCTTCGAGCACGCCCAGGCCCACCAGCAACTGGCCTCTTGGTCAGCCATGCTCGGCCTGGCTGCAGCAGTGTCGCAAGATGACACCATGCAGCGCGTGCTCAAGGCCCCGCGACTGACGAGCGCAGACAAGGCCGCCACGTTTATTGACGTGTGCGGCGACAAGTTTGATGTGAAGGTACAGAACTTCATTAACGTCGTTTCCGAAAACGACCGTCTCCCGCTGTTGCCGGAGATCGCCGCTCTGTTTGACCTGTACAAGGCCGAACAAGAGAAATCGGTAGACGTTGAAGTCACCAGTGCTTTTGCATTGAACCAAGAACAGCAAGACAAACTCGCCAAGGTTCTCAGTGCACGACTCAACCGGGAAGTGCGCCTGCAAGTCGAGGAAGACAAATCCCTTATTGGGGGCATTGTCATCCGCGCCGGCGACCTGGTAATCGATGGCTCGGTTCGCGGAAAACTCGCAAACCTTGCCGAAGCATTGAAATCTTGAGTTTGAAGGGGCAGCAGAGCAATGCAGCAACTCAATCCTTCCGAAATAAGTGAAATTATCAAGGGCCGCATCGACAAGCTCGATGTGACCTCCCAAGCCCGTAACGAAGGCACTGTCGTCAGCGTATCTGACGGTATCGTGCGGATTCACGGTCTGGCCGACGTCATGTACGGCGAGATGATCGAGTTTCCGGGCGGCGTCTTCGGTATGGCTCTCAACCTGGAGCAAGACTCCGTAGGTGCCGTTGTATTGGGCTCCTACCAGTCTCTGGCTGAAGGCATGAGCGCCAAGTGCACTGGCCGCATCCTCGAAGTTCCGGTTGGTAAGGAACTGCTGGGTCGCGTAGTCGACGCACTGGGTAACCCAGTTGACGGCAAAGGTCCGCTGAACAACACCGAGACCGATGCGGTCGAGAAAGTTGCTCCGGGCGTGATCTGGCGTAAGTCGGTAGACCAGCCTGTACAGACTGGCTACAAGGCTGTCGATGCCATGATCCCTGTCGGCCGTGGCCAGCGTGAGCTGATCATCGGTGACCGTCAGATCGGTAAAACCGCTCTGGCGATCGACGCGATCATCAACCAGAAAAACAGCGGCATTTTCTGCGTCTATGTAGCGATCGGTCAGAAACAATCGACCATCGCCAACGTGGTTCGCAAGCTGGAAGAAAACGGCGCACTGGCTAACACCATTGTCGTGGCTGCGAGCGCTTCGGAATCTGCAGCACTGCAGTTCCTGGCACCGTACTCCGGTTGCACCATGGGTGAATTCTTCCGCGACCGCGGTGAAGACGCACTGATCGTTTATGACGATCTGTCCAAGCAAGCAGTGGCTTACCGCCAGATTTCCCTGCTGCTGCGCCGTCCACCAGGCCGTGAAGCTTACCCAGGCGACGTGTTCTATCTCCACTCCCGTCTGCTGGAGCGCGCATCCCGCGTTTCGGAAGAGTACGTAGAGAAGTTCACCAACGGCGCAGTGACCGGCAAAACCGGTTCCCTGACCGCACTGCCGATCATCGAAACCCAGGCTGGCGACGTTTCCGCGTTCGTTCCGACCAACGTGATTTCCATCACCGACGGTCAGATCTTCCTGGAATCGGCCATGTTCAACTCCGGGATCCGTCCTGCTGTGAACGCCGGTGTTTCGGTATCCCGTGTGGGTGGTGCCGCTCAGACCAAGATCATCAAGAAGCTCTCCGGTGGTATCCGTACCGCTCTGGCTCAGTACCGTGAACTGGCGGCATTCGCCCAGTTCGCTTCTGACCTGGACGAAGCGACCCGTAAGCAACTTGAGCATGGTCAGCGCGTTACCGAGCTGATGAAGCAGAAGCAATACGCACCAATGTCGATCGCTGACATGGCGCTGTCGCTGTATGCCGCTGAGCGTGGGTTCCTGACTGACGTTGAAATCGCCAAGATCGGCAGCTTCGAACAAGCGCTGATTGCTTTCTTCAACCGCGATCACGCCGATTTGATGGCGAAGATCAACGTGAAGGGTGACTTCAATGACGAAATCGACGCTGGCATGAAAGCCGGTATCGAGAAGTTCAAGGCCACCCAAACCTGGTAAGCCGCAGCGGGAGCCGCAAGGCTCCCGCTTGCTAACCTGATAGGTGTTACATGGCAGGCGCAAAAGAGATTCGCAGTAAGATTGCGAGCATCAAAAGCACGCAAAAGATTACCAGCGCCATGGAAAAAGTGGCGGTCAGTAAAATGCGCAAGGCACAAATGCGCATGGCTGCTAGCCGTCCTTACGCGGAGCGCATCCGCCAGGTTATTGGTCATTTGGCCAACGCCAACCCGGAATATCGCCACCCCTTCATGATCGAGCGTGAAATCAAGCGCGTCGGTTATGTCGTAGTGAGCAGTGACCGTGGTCTGTGTGGTGGCTTGAACACCAACCTGTTCAAGGCCCTGGTCAAGGACATGGCGGTAAACCGCGAAAACGGCGTCGAGATCGACCTGTGTGTTGTTGGTAGCAAGGGTGCGGCTTTCTTCCGCAACTTCGGCGGCAACGTCGTTGCAGCTATCAGCCACCTGGGCGAAGAGCCGTCGATCAATGATCTGATTGGCAGCGTCAAGGTGATGCTGGATGCCTACCTGGACGGCCGTATTGATCGCCTGTCCGTGGTGTCCAACAAGTTCATCAACACCATGACGCAACAGCCTACTGTGGAGCAGTTGATTCCACTGGAGGCGACCGCGGATAAATCGCTCAAGCATCACTGGGACTATCTCTACGAACCGGATGCCAAAGAGCTGCTTGACGGCTTGATGGTCCGTTACGTCGAGTCGCAGGTCTACCAGGCGGTGGTCGAGAACAACGCGGCTGAACAAGCTGCGCGGATGATCGCGATGAAGAACGCTACCGACAACGCCGGTGATTTGATCAGCGATTTGCAGCTGGTCTACAACAAGGCGCGTCAGGCTGCGATCACCCAAGAGATCTCGGAAATCGTCGGCGGCGCTGCCGCGGTTTAACGGTTCAAATATTCAGAGGATCCAGCTATGAGTAGCGGACGTATCGTTCAAATCATCGGCGCCGTTATCGACGTGGAATTTCCACGCGACAGCGTACCGAGCATCTACAACGCGTTGTTGGTACAAAGCGCGGCCGGGACTACTCTCGAAGTTCAGCAACAGCTGGGCGACGGCGTGGTTCGTACCATTGCGATGGGTTCCACCGAAGGCTTGAAGCGCGGTCTGGAAGTCAAGGATTCTGGCGCAGCCATCTCCGTACCGGTCGGTAAAGCGACCCTGGGCCGGATCATGGACGTACTGGGCAATCCCATCGACGAAGCTGGCCCGATCGACACCGAAGAGCGCTGGGGCATTCACCGTCCTGCGCCAACCTTCGCTGAACAAGCGGGCGGCAACGACCTGCTGGAAACCGGCATCAAGGTTATCGACCTGGTTTGCCCGTTCGCCAAGGGTGGTAAAGTCGGTCTGTTCGGTGGTGCCGGTGTAGGCAAAACCGTAAACATGATGGAACTGATCCGTAACATCGCCATCGAGCACAGCGGTTATTCCGTGTTCGCCGGTGTGGGTGAGCGTACTCGTGAGGGTAACGACTTCTACCACGAGATGAAGGATTCCAACGTTCTGGACAAAGTGGCACTGGTTTACGGTCAGATGAACGAGCCGCCGGGTAACCGTCTGCGCGTAGCACTGACCGGCCTGACCATGGCCGAGAAGTTCCGTGACGAAGGTAACGACGTTCTGCTGTTCGTCGACAACATCTATCGTTACACCCTGGCCGGTACTGAAGTATCCGCACTGCTGGGCCGTATGCCTTCCGCAGTAGGTTACCAGCCGACCCTGGCCGAAGAGATGGGTACTCTGCAAGAGCGTATCACTTCGACCAAAAACGGTTCGATCACCTCGATCCAAGCGGTATACGTACCTGCGGATGACTTGACTGACCCGTCGCCAGCGACCACTTTCGCCCACTTGGACGCCACCGTCGTTCTGTCCCGTGACATCGCTTCCCTGGGTATCTACCCAGCGGTCGATCCACTCGACTCGACTTCGCGCCAGCTGGACCCGAACGTAATCGGCCAGGACCACTACGACACCGCTCGCGGCGTACAGTATGTTCTGCAGCGTTACAAGGAACTGAAGGACATCATTGCGATCCTGGGTATGGACGAGCTGTCGGAAGCCGACAAGCAGTTGGTAAACCGTGCTCGTAAGATCCAGCGTTTCTTGTCGCAGCCGTTCTTCGTGGCTGAAGTCTTCACCGGTGCTTCGGGTAAATACGTTTCCCTGAAAGACACCATTGCTGGCTTCAAAGGCATCCTCAACGGTGACTACGACCACCTGCCAGAACAAGCGTTCTACATGGTCGGCGGCATCGAAGAAGCGATCGAGAAAGCCAAGAAACTGTAATCCCGGCGCCCGGCAACGGGCGCTAATTTAGGTTGAGGCAATCAGATGGCTATGACAGTCCATTGCGATATCGTCAGCGCGGAAGGGGAAATCTTTTCCGGCCTGGTCGAGATGGTGGTTGCGCACGGTGCACTGGGTGATCTTGGTATCGCCCTGGGTCACGCGCCGCTGATCACTAATCTCAAGCCGGGTCCTATCCGCCTGATCAAGCAGGGCGGGGAAGAGGAGGTGTATTACATCTCCGGCGGTTTCCTCGAGGTTCAGCCGAACATGGTCAAGGTACTTGCCGACACTGTGCAACGTGCTGCCGACCTGGACGAAGCCTCCGCTCAGGAAGCCGTTAAGGCTGCCGAGAAGGCCTTGCATGAACGAGGTGCAGAATTCGATTACGGTTCTGCTGCCGCACGTCTGGCCGAGGCTGCAGCTCAGCTGCGCACCGTCCAGCAGATCCGCAAGAAGTTCGGCCACTAATAGGCCACCGCTTGTTGTGCGATTGATTAAAAAGGGTAGCCTCGGCTACCCTTTTTTCTTTTTAGAATTCAAAACCTGGTCGCAGCCGCTGACCACCCAGGATTGGTAGCCAGTCATGTCTTTAGAAATCGTTATCCTCGCTGCTGGTCAAGGCACTCGCATGCGTTCGGCACTGCCGAAAGTGCTGCATCCGATTGCCGGCAACTCGATGCTAGGCCATGTTATCCACAGCGCCCGGCAACTTGATCCACAACGCATCCACGTGGTGATCGGCCATGGCGCCGATGCCGTGCGCGAGCGTCTGGCCGCTGATGATCTGAATTTCGTCCTGCAGGACAAACAGCTTGGGACTGGCCACGCCGTTGCTCAAGCGGTGCCTTTCATTGAGTCCGACACCGTCCTGATTCTTTATGGCGACGTGCCATTGATCGAAGTCGAGACCCTGCAACGTCTGCTCAAGCAAGTAGCGCCGCAGCAATTGGGTTTGTTGACAGTAGAACTGGATGATCCGACGGGCTATGGCCGCATTGTCCGCAACGCTGACGGCAAAGTGACGGCCATCGTCGAGCAGAAAGACGCCAACGAAACCGAACGTGCGATCACTGAAGGCAACACCGGCATTCTGGCCCTGCCGTTCGCGCAATTGGCTGGCTGGATGAGCCGTCTTTCGAACAACAACGCTCAGGGCGAGTACTACCTGACCGACGTGATCGAGATGGCAGTCAGTGACGGTCTGGTGGTGGCCACCGAGCAACCGCATGACGCCATGGAAGTGCAGGGCGCCAACGACCGCAAGCAGCTTTCCGAGCTTGAGCGCCACTATCAACTGCGCGCTGGTCGTCGGTTGATGGCTGAGGGCGTGACCCTGCGTGATCCTGCTCGTTTCGATGTACGCGGTGAAATCACCGTCGGCCGCGACGTGCTGATCGACATCAACGTGATCCTCGAAGGCAAGGTCGTTATCGAGGATGACGTGGTGATCGGCCCGAACTGCGTAATCAAGGACAGCACCTTGCGCAAAGGTGTGGTGATCAAGGCTAACAGCCACATCGATGGCGCGGTGCTCGGTGAAGGCAGCGACGCCGGCCCGTTCGCGCGTTTGCGTCCAGGTACTGTGCTGGAAGCTCGTGCCCATGTGGGTAACTTTGTTGAATTGAAAAACGCTCACCTGGGCGAAGGTGCCAAGGCCGGTCATCTGACCTATCTGGGCGATGCAGAGATTGGTGCACGTACCAACATCGGCGCGGGCACCATCACCTGCAACTACGACGGTGCCAATAAGTGGAAAACCGTGCTGGGTGAAGATGTGTTCATCGGTTCCAACAACTCGTTGGTTGCGCCTGTGGATATCTCTTCGGGTGCGACCACGGCGGCGGGTTCGACCATTACGCAGAATGTGGATAACTTGCAGTTGGCCGTGGGTCGTGCACGGCAGAAGAATATCGATGGTTGGAAAAGACCGGAGAAGATTAAGAAAAGCTGAGTTATCCACATATTTGTGACCTGCTTAAGTTATTCACAGGCAGCACCATCGAATTCGCGGGCAAGCCCGCTCCCACATGGATCTCGCAAAACCTGTGGGAGAGGGCTTGCCCGCGATGCTTTTATCCGCAGGTCTTTTTATCGCCCCGCGCTTGACGTTGTTTCGCCAATAGGTTTTGATTGCTTCCGCTATCTTTCGAATCGAAACTTAAGCCATGTCGAAACGCAATACACCTCAACGCCGTCACAACATCCTCGCCTTGCTCAATGAGCAGGGCGAAGTCAGTGTGGATGAGCTGGCCAAGCGCTTCGAAACGTCGGAAGTCACGATCCGCAAAGATCTCGCCGCGCTTGAGAGCAACGGTTTGCTGCTGCGCCGTTATGGCGGAGCGATCACCTTGCCTCAAGAACTCGTAGCCGACCTCGGTCAGCCGATATCCAAATACAAACAAGCCATCGCTCGCGCCGCCGTTGGGCGGATTCGCGAGCATGCGCGGATCATCATCGACAGCGGCAGCACCACGGCGGCGATGATTCCGGAACTCGGCCAGCAGCCGGGCCTGGTCGTGATGACCAACTCCCTGCACGTCGCTAATGCCTTGTGCGAACTTGAGCATGAGCCGGTCCTGTTGATGACCGGCGGCACTTGGGACCCGCACTCCGAGTCTTTTCAGGGGCAGGTGGCCGAGCAGGTACTACGCTCATACGATTTCGACCAGTTGTTCATCGGTGCCGATGGCATCGACCTGGTTCGCGGCACCACCACCTTCAACGAACTGCTTGGGCTGAGCCGGGTCATGGCAGAAGTCGCCCGGGAAGTGGTTGTCATGGTGGAGGCCGACAAGATCGGCCGCAAGATTCCCAACCTGGAGCTGCCCTGGAGCAGCGTCCATACCCTTATAACCGATGATCGCCTGCCGCTCGAGGCACGGGATCAGATACAGGCCCGCGGAATCAACTTGATCCTCGCGGCTGTCAGTCAGGAGAAATAGCATGTGTGGAATTGTCGGCGCAGTCGCAGAACGTAACATTACCGCCATCCTGCTCGAAGGCTTGAAACGCCTGGAATACCGTGGCTATGACAGTGCAGGGGTGGCGATCTACACCAATGACGAACAGCTTGTGCGCCTGCGTCGCCCGGGCAAGGTCAGTGAATTGGAACTGGCGCTGGCTGAAGAGCCGCTGGTCGGCCGCCTGGGTATTGCCCACACCCGCTGGGCCACCCACGGTGCGCCGTGCGAGCGCAACGCTCACCCGCATTTTTCCGATGATCTGGCGGTGGTGCACAACGGCATCATCGAGAACCACGACGCCCTGCGCGATCAACTGAAAGCCTTGGGTTACGTGTTCACCTCGGACACTGACACCGAAGTCATTGCTCACCTGTTGCACCACAAACTCAAGGATCTGCCGGATCTGACCGTGGCCCTGAAGGCTACTGTCAAAGAGTTGCACGGTGCTTACGGTCTGGCGGTGATCAGTGCTCGGCAACCGGATCGTCTGGTCGCCGCGCGTAGCGGCAGCCCGCTGGTCATCGGTTTGGGCATGGGTGAAAACTTCCTGGCTTCCGATCAGTTGGCCTTGCGTCAGGTCACTGATCGCTTCATGTACCTGGAAGAAGGCGATATCGCCGAAATTCGCCGCGACAGCGTGCAGATCTGGGACGTGAGCGGCCAAGTGGTCGAGCGTGAGTCGGTGCAGTACCGCGATGGCGCCGAAGCCGCTGAAAAAGGGGAATTCCGCCACTACATGCTCAAGGAAATTCATGAGCAACCGGTGGTGGTGCAGCGCACCCTGGAAGGTCGCATCAGCCACAATCAAGTGCTGGTGGAAGCGTTCGGTCCACAGGCAGCCGAGCTGTTCGCCAAAGTGCGTAACGTGCAGATTGTCGCGTGCGGTACCAGCTACCACGCCGGTATGGTTGCTCGTTACTGGCTCGAAGAACTGGCCGGCATCCCGTGCCAGGTCGAAGTCGCCAGCGAGTTCCGCTACCGCAAGGTAGTGGTACAGGCCGACACGTTATTCGTGACCATTTCCCAGTCCGGCGAAACCGCCGACACCCTGGCTGCACTGCGTAACGCCAAAGAGTTGGGTTATCTCGCGAGCCTGGCGATTTGCAACGTCGGCATCAGCTCATTGGTGCGTGAATCCGACCTGACTTTGCTGACCCAGGCCGGTCGCGAAATCGGTGTGGCTTCGACCAAAGCGTTCACCACTCAATTGGTCGGTCTGCTGTTGCTGACCTTGTCCCTGGGCCAGGTTCGCGGGACGTTGGCCAACGGCATCGAAGCCACGTTGGTCGAAGAGTTGCGTCGCCTGCCAACCCGCCTCGGCGAAGCCTTGGCCATGGACGGTACCGTCGAAAAAATCGCCGAGCTGTTCGCCGAGAAAAACCACACCCTGTTCCTCGGTCGTGGTGCGCAATTCCCGGTGGCAATGGAAGGGGCGCTCAAGCTCAAGGAAATCTCCTACATCCACGCCGAAGCCTATCCGGCCGGCGAGCTGAAACACGGCCCGTTGGCGCTTGTGGATAACGACATGCCAGTGGTCACCGTGGCACCAAACAACGAGCTGCTGGAGAAGTTGAAATCCAACCTCCAGGAAGTCCGCGCCCGTGGCGGCGAGCTGATTGTCTTCGCAGACGAACAAGCTGGCATGACCAATGGCGAAGGCACGCACGTTGTGCAAATGCCGCACATCCACGACATCCTGTCGCCGATCCTCTACACCATTCCGCTGCAGTTGCTCTCGTATTACGTTGCTGTATTGAAAGGCACCGACGTTGACCAGCCGCGTAACCTGGCGAAGTCGGTGACGGTGGAATAAGTTATCCACAGGTGATGGAAACATTAAAAATCGCAGCCTTCGGTTGCGATTTTTTTTATCTGAATTGAGGACACGCCCATGGACCGATTCCAGGAAATGCAGGTCTTCGCTGCCGTCGCCCAAGACCAAGGCTTCTCGGCGGCGGCGCGGCGTTTGGGCCTGTCGGCTGCTAGCGTCACCCGTGCGGTAGCAGCGCTGGAGAAACGCATCGGCACGGTGCTGCTGACGCGAACTACCCGCAGTGTGCATTTGAGTGAGGCGGGTCAGCGTTACCTGGAAGACTGTCGGAGGATTCTCGCCGAGGTGCAGGAAGCCGAGGATTCGGCGGCGGGCAGTCATACCCAACCGCGTGGGCAACTGACGATTACTGCGCCGGTGTTGTTCGGTGAGCTGTTTGTCACGCCTGTAATGGTGAATTATCTGACGCAGTTTCCTGAAGTCAGCATCAATGGGTTGCTGGTCGATCGAGTGGTCAGCATGGTCGAGGAGGGCATCGATGTCGCTGTGCGTATAGGTGAGTTGCCCGACAGTAATCAGCATGCGATTCGCGTGGGTGAGGTTCGGCGGGTGATTTGCGGCTCGCCGGGGTTCCTGACGGCCCATGGTCGACCTCGACATCCTCAGGATCTGGCTCAGGTGCCGGTTGTTGCGACGTCTTCTATCGGTCAGTCGAGAACCTGGCCGTTCCTCGAAGGGGGAGAGCCGCTGACTGTTCGACCCACGCCGCGCCTGGTGGTGACGGCCAATCAGGCGGCGATTACGGCGGCGTGCCTGGGCTTGGGGCTGACCCGGGTTCTGTCTTATCAGGTCGCGAGCAAAGTCGCTTCCGGTGAGCTGGAAATCGTTCTGGCGGACTTCGAACTGCCGCCATTGCCTATCCATGTGGTCTATCAGGGCGGGCGCAAGGCCCCTGCGCGGATTCGCAGTTTTGTGGATTTTGCGGTGAGCGCGCTGCGTGAGCATCCGTCCTTGCAGGCGTGAGGGTTTATTTCATCAGATGAAATAATGGATTGCGTTGGCTGGTTATTCTGTTGTTTTGGGTGCGGGTGGAAGATAGCCCCCCATCGGTGCTGAACACTGTTCAACAGCGCCACCACCCAGCGGAGTCGACCATGCAAGCGATCAAACTCTACAACTTCCCACGTTCCGGCCACGCTCACCGCATAGAGCTGATGATGTCCCTGCTGCATTTGCCCACCGAGCTGGTATTTGTCGACTTGGCCAAGGGCGCGCACAAACAGCCGGACTTCCTCGCGCTCAATGCGTTTGGCCAGGTTCCGGTCATCGATGATCAAGGCGTGGTGCTGGCCGATTCCAACGCGATTCTGGTTTATCTGGCGCAAAAATATGGCGACGGACGTTGGCTGCCAACCGATCCGGTCGGGGCGGCCAAGGTTCAGCGCTGGTTGTCGATTGCCGCAGGGCCGATTGCCTTTGGCCCCGCCAGGGCGAGGCTGATCACGGTGTTTGGGGCGGCTTACAACGCTGAAGAAGTGATCGCTTATTCCCACACCGTGCTCAAAGTGATCGATCAGGAACTGGCCGCAACGCCGTATCTGGCTGGCGCCGAGCCAACCATTGCCGACGTTTCTGCCTACAGCTATATCGCCCATGCGCCAGAAGGCAACGTGTCGCTGGAGGACTACGCCAACATCCGCGCCTGGCTGGCACGGATCGAAGCCTTGCCAGGGTTTGTCGGCATGCCGCGCACTGTGGTCGGTCTGCAAAAAACCGCCTGATGCTTACGGCCCGTCATTGTCGGGTTGTTCACACTGCGCCGATGGCGCAGGGGAGAAGTCGTTGTGGATCGTTCACCCTGGCACGCCGGCGAAAAACAATTGCAGGTTCATGTGGGCATTGCCGAGCGAATGGAGGTGCTCGGTC
Source organism: Pseudomonas sp. FW305-20 (assembly GCF_058788075.1). Taxonomy (NCBI): domain Bacteria; kingdom Pseudomonadati; phylum Pseudomonadota; class Gammaproteobacteria; order Pseudomonadales; family Pseudomonadaceae; genus Pseudomonas; species Pseudomonas sp. FW305-20. The sequence continues at coordinate 43,038 of NZ_JBYTAJ010000006.1, forward strand.
GTAAGGTGATTCGTCGCGAGATGCCGGATCAGCACCGCACGTTTTATGAGCAATTGCCGTTCATGCTGTACGGCGCGGTGGATGCCGACGGTAATCCCTGGGCCAGTATTCTTGAAGGGCCACCGGGTTTCGCTCACTCGCCAACGCCGGGTGCGCTGCAATTTAGCAGCCTGCCGGGGGCTGATGATCCGGCGCAATTAACGGACGGCTCGGCGATCGGCCTGCTGGGGATAGAACTGCACACCCGTCGCCGCAATCGTCTCAACGGCCGAGTCGGCGCGATGACGGCGAGCGGCTTCGATGTGGCGGTTGAACAGTCTTTCGGCAATTGCCCGCAATACATCCAATTGCGGCAGTTTCGCTCGGTGCCGTTGGCGGAGCCGTCGACTCGCATCGCGCAACACCTCAACGGGCTGGATGAAGCGGCCAAATCCCTGATCGCGGGAGCCGATACATTCTTTGTCGCCAGTTACGTGGACGTTGATGGCCAGCGCTCGGTGGACGTTTCCCACCGCGGCGGCCAGGCCGGTTTCGTACAGGTAGAAGGCAATCGCCTGACCATTCCGGATTTCGCCGGCAACCTGTTTTTCAACACCTTGGGCAACCTGCTGCTCAATCCCCGGGCCGGTTTGCTGTTTATCGATTTCAATTCGGGAGACCTGCTGCACCTCAGCGGCCGCACCGAAGTCATTCTTGAAGGGCCGCAGGTCGAGGCGTTTCAAGGGGCCGAGCGCTTGTGGACATTCGAGGTGGAACGCGTTGTGCGTCGGCCCGCCGCGCTTGCTCTGCGCTGGCGCTTCGACGGCGTGTCACCCACCAGTTTGCTCACCGGCACCTGGGAGCAGGCCAATGCCCGTCTGCAAGCCCAGGCGTTGGGCGATCGTTGGCGGCCGCTGCGGGTGGCGCGCATCAAAGAAGAAAGCCACAACATCCGCTCGATTTATCTGGAGCCTGCCGACGGCGCGGGGTTGCCAGTGTTTCAGGCCGGACAGCATTTGCCGCTGCGTTTCAACATTGCCGGCGAGGTGCACATCCGCACGTACAGCCTGTCGAGTGCGCCGTCCGATGATTTTTTCCGCATCAGTGTGAAGCGTGAAGGCTTGGTGTCTTCGCACCTGCATGAACAGGTGCGCGTCGGTGATCTGTTGGAGGCCCGTGCGCCTCAGGGGCATTTCACCGTGGCACCTGATGAGCGTCGGCCGCTGGTGTTGTTGGCTGCCGGTGTCGGCATCACGCCGTTGCTGTCGATGCTGCGCGAGGTGGTTTACCAGGGCCTGCGCACCCGCCGTATCCGGCCGACCTGGTTTTTCCAGAGTTCGAGCACGTTGGCCGATCAAGTGTTTCGTCCTGAGCTGGATCGTTTGCTCGAGGGCACAGGGGATGCGGTCAGGGTGTTGCGTCTGGTGAGTCAGCCGGAAGCCGGGGCCTTGGAGGGTGAGGATTTTGACCTGACAGGGCGGATCGACACCGGGCTGCTCAAGACCCTCCTTGAAGTGGAGGACTACGATCAGCTGGATTTTGTCCTATGCGGTCCGGGCAGTTTTACCCAAGGGCTGTACGACGGCCTGCGGGAGCTGCACATCCGTGATGCAAGGATTCACGCCGAAACCTTCGGCCCCTCGACCTTGCGCCGAGTGCCGGACCCCGACGCGGTGGTCATCGAGCAACCGCCCGCTGCTACCACCTCGGTGCCGGTGGTGTTTCAGCGCTCGGCTAAAGAGGCGCGCTGGCAACCGGACGGTGGCAGTTTGCTGGAGTTGGCGGAAAGCCGTGGATTGCGCCCGGAATTCAGCTGTCGCGGCGGTTCCTGCGGGACCTGCAAGACCCGGCTGATCAGCGGGCAGGTGAATTATCCACAGCCGCCAGCCGAAGTGCCGGACGACGGACAGGTGCTGATTTGCTGTGCGATTCCGGCGCAGGGATCGCAACCTTTGGTATTGGATATTTGATGATTCAGCACCGGTGATCATTGCCCGCAAGCCACTGGCTAAGTAGGGTAGCGAGCAGAGCGAAAAAGGGCCTTGAGAGGCCCTTTCTGCATTTCAGGGATAAGACTTTTGATGGTTTTTTTCATTCGCATGATCGGTTTGCTGGCGATGATGGCGATGCTCAGCGGTTGCGAACGACAGGACGCGCCACCGCTTGATCAGCAACTTTACGTCTGGCAACGGCAATGGACACCGGCCCACGAATCAGCGCTGAGGGACAGCCGCGCTGACTTTTCCACCCTGCGGGTGCTGGCCTTGCAGGCATTCCCCGAGGCGGGTTGGAGCCGGGCGCGGATTGACCCGGCGCTGCTCAAACGCGATGGGCGGCCACTGATCGCGGTGATTCGTCTTGATGGCCAACTCAAGTCGCTGGATCGGGACGTAGTCACCGCGCAGATCCGGCAAGTCCTCGGCGATTGGCAAGGGCAGGGGTTGAATCTCTCCGGCGTGGAAATCGACCACGATGCCGGTAATGCTCGTCTACCGGCCTACCGCGAATTTCTTATGCACCTGCGCGCAGTTCTGCCTGCCTCTCTGCCGTTGAGCATCACCGCATTGCCGGCCTGGCTTGCCAGCCCCGAGTTGCCGGCATTGTTATCCACAGTCGACAGCAGCGTGTTGCAGGTGCACGCGGTGAGCGATCCGCGTCTTGGTTTGTTCGACGCGGATCAGGCTAGGCAATGGACCAAGGCCTGGAGCCGCATCGCTGCCAAACCTTTCTATCTGGCGCTGCCGGCTTATGGCGTGGCGTTGTTTCCGGGAGAGGGCAGTGCGCCGGTAGTGGAAAGCGAAGTGCCGATAGAACGAGGCGGCAAGCGCCGGGAATTGCTGGCCGACCCGCAGCAACTGAGTCGGCTCGCGACCGAGTTGCGCAACGATCCGCCCGCTCATCTTGCAGGACTGATCTGGTTTCGTTTGCCGCTGGCGAGCGACCGCCGGGCCTGGAGCCTGACGACCCTGGGCGCCGTGGCGCGCGGCGATGCCCTCGACAGTCGACTGGCGTTGAAACTCTCGGTGCAGAACGATCTCTACGACATCAGCCTCAGCAATCAGGGCAACCTCGACAGCGCCTGGCCCGAACGCCTGACTCTCGCGGTGCAGGGCTGTGACGGTGCCGATGCGCTGGCCGGTTATGCATTGCAACAGCGGCCGGATCTGCTTACCTTCACCCGCCTGCGCGACGGTCGAATACCGGCGGGCGGGCAGCGCGCCATGGGTTGGGCTCGTTGCGCGCATATTGATCAAGGAGGTTCGAATGTTGACCCGTAACTGGCCCCGCCATCTGCTTTGCCTGAGCCTCAGCCTGCCGCTGGGTTCGGCACTGGCCTGTGGGCCGGATTTCCCGATGCGTCTGCTGGACAACCGCGGTCAGTCGCTGGCGGAACTGCCGGAAGGAAATTTCAGGTTTGAAATCAGTCGCCTCGGGCATGCGGTCGCCGGGCTGAAGAACGTCAGCGAAACTGCCTATAACATGGAGGCGCCCGACTACGCAGAACAGCGGGATAAGGCTGAGCAATCCGGTTTGACGGCTGAGCAGCAAGCGCGGGTGAAACAGTTGCGCAGCCTGACCGATGCGCAGGAGGTCGAGAGTCAGGGCGCGAGCCTTCCGCCGGAGCTCAAGCTCTATCTGGCCGGCGCTGTGGCATTCAATGCCGGCGATCATGGACTGGCCGCCGAGTACTTCCAAAAGGTGCTGGCACTGCCGGCGGATCAACGGGTGTTGCGCAGCACGTGGGCGGCTTATTCGCTAGGTCGGGCGCTGTTTGCCATGAGTTCCGAAGCGGACGCTGGCCCTGACGTGTTGGCTCAATCGGCAAAGGCCTTCGAGCAGGCCCGTCAACTGAGCATCGACGGCTTCAGTGACCCGCTGGAGCTGGGCGTCGCCAGCCTCGGCGAAGAAGCCCGCGTCGCCCGCACGGCCGGCGACTGGAACCGCGCTATCGAACTTTATGCCACGCAAAACCTGCAGGGTTCGGCGGTGGGTTACACCTCGCTGAAACTGCTGGTAGCCGACCTCGCGGCACTGCCGGAGGATCAACTGGCCGTGTTGCTCGAGGGCAAACCAGTGCAGCAACTGGTGACCGCGTCGTTGATCAGCCGACTGGGCTGGTCATTCGGTGATCAACCGCCGAACGAATTGAAACTGATCAAACTGCTGCAAAACAGCACCCGCGGCAGCCTCGATAACGCGGATCGCCTGGCGGCGGTGAATTATCAACAGGGTGATTACGCCAGCGCCAAGGCGTTCCTCGAACACGCCGGTGATGGCGGACTGGCGTGGTGGCTGCGGGCCAAACTGGCCGTGCGCGATGGCGATAAAAACGCGGCTGCCGCGGCATACGCCAAGGCTGCCCAGGCCTTCCCGCAGAATGAGTCGTGGGGCGAGCGGCGCACGCCAGACTGGGACTTCGAAACACTTCAGCCCAAGTGCCGGGTCGAGGGTGAAAGCGCGATCCTGGCGTTGCAACGCGGGGATTACCTGCAAGCGTTCGATCAGCTTTATCGCAGTAAGGATATCTACTGGTTCGACGCCGCCACGGTCGCCGAGCGGGTGTTGACCGTCGATGAGCTCAAGCAATACGTCGACACTCAAGTGCCGGCACCGCCCCCTCTGACTCAGCAGGATCGCGACAACTATGTGCAGTTACCGGTGGCGGCGAAACTGCGCAATTTGCTCGGGCGGCGCTTACTGCGCGAAGAGCGGTACGACGAGGCACCGGCGTACTTCGAGAACGTCGAGTTGCAACACAAGGCTACGTGGTACGGGCAGTGGCGCCACGACGCCGAATCCAAATGGTGGCCGACCAAACGGGCATTCGCTTATTACCAAGCAGCGACACTGGCGCGTTTCGACGGAATGGAGTTGTTGGGCTACGAGATGTCCCCGGATTACGCGACCTTCGGTGGTAATTACAGTCTCGAAAACAGCGAACTCAAGGTCGGTTCATTAGTGGCTGAAGGTGAAGTCAAACGTCAGCTGGCAAGCGCAGCCCTGCCCGATCAGCGCTACCACTATCGTTTTGTCGCCACCGCATTAGCCAGTCGCGCAGCGGACAATTTGCCGCATTCCAGTGCGGCCTTTGCGGCAGTGCTGTGTGATGCGGCGGGGTGGAACAGCAGCCTTGAAGAAGAAAGCGCCTTCTACCAACGCTATGTAAAAGAAGGGCCGTACGTGTATTGGGCAGTGAACTTCGGTCTCCATTGTCCCTATCCTGATTTCCAGAACGCTGACAAACGTTATGTAACCCAGGCATTGGACCCTGTTCGCTCGGCCTTGCGACCTTACAAAAAATGGCTGCAAGCGGGCGGCGTTGTTGTGTTCACAGCGGTAGCGCTGGTGCTGATCAATCGCCGCAAGCGCAAGGCGCTGGCGTAATCAAGCCTGTTGCACAAAGGTCAGCCGCACGGCGAAGCCGATCAACAAGCTGCCGAACAGCCACTGCTGCACGCGCTGGGCTGAAGGACTGCGTTGCAGCCAACGGCCCAGCGCTGCGCCGGTCAGTGCGTAAGCGCTGTCGAACAGCAAACCGACACCGACCAGCACTATCCCGAGGGTCGCAAATTGTGCGAGCACCGGTCCGGCGTGTGGATCGATGAACTGCGGCAGCAGCACGGAGCAGAACAGCAAGGCTTTGGGGTTGAGCAGGTTAGTCAGCAAACCGCGCTGGATCGCTGCGCGCCAGCGAGGTTTCTCGGTGGTGGCGTCTGCTCCGCTCAAATTCGGCAGCATGGTGGTTCGCAGGCATTGAATGCCGATCCACAGCAGATAGGCGGCCCCGGCCAGGCGTACCACGTCGAACGTCCAGGGCGCAGCCTTGAACAGTGCCGCCAACCCCAACGCTGCCAAGGCCACATGGCAACCGCGGGCAATGCCCAGACCCACCGCAGTGGCCAACGCCGCGCCTTTGCCCTGACGAGCGCCGGTCTGCAACAGCAGGATCATGTCCGGGCCCGGCAACAGATAGACCACCGCCAGCGCCATGAAAAACACCCAGAGTCCTGCCACGTTGCACCCCCTTCGTTGTCGATTCGGTACGGCCAGTCTATGGGCGAAGGGCGGGGCAGGTGGTTGCGTAGTTCGCTTCTAAAATGCTTGTGGTTGGCATAACCTGCCACTCAATTGCAGGAAAACCATCAGGATCTGCCAAATCATGAAACTCGACGCCTATGACCGCAAGATTCTCGCAGCCCTGCAACGGGACGGTCGCCTGAGCAATGTGCAACTGGCTGACGAGATCGGCCTGTCCGCCTCGCCTTGTTTGCGCCGGGTACGGATGCTTGAAGAAGCCGGGGTCATACGCGGTTACCAGGCCAATCTGGATCGCGACGAAGTGGGGCTTGGGCTGACGGTGTTTGTCGGGGTCAAGGTCGAACGGCACAACGATGAACAGGCCGAAGCCTTTCGCCTGGCCGTGACCGCGTTGCCCGAGGTGATTTCGGCTTTTCTGGTGTCAGGGGAATCGGATTTTCTGCTGCAAGTGGTGGTGCCGGATCTGCGCGCCTATGACCGTTTCCTCACGGGGCGGTTGCTGAAGTTGCCGGGCGTGAGCGACATCCGCAGCAACTTTGCGATTCATACCGTGAAGACGCCGGGGGCGTTGCCGCTGGAACATTTACCCGCGAACTAAGATCGTTCCCACGCTCTGCGTGGGAATGCCTCAACGGACGCTCCGCGTTCGGCTTCGGAAGGGACGCGGAGCGCCCCGGGCTGCATTCCCACGCAGAGCGTGGGAACGATCAGGGGCAACACCATTACATCTGCGTCGCCATCCCCTCCACATTCATCGCCGCCTGGCGCAAGGCCTCGGAGCGAGTCGGGTGTGGATGGCAGGTCAGGGCGATGTCTTCGGCAGAAGCGCTGAACTCCATGGCTACGCAATATTCGCCAATCATTTCACTGACGCTTGGACCCACCAGGTGCACGCCGAGAACTTCGTCGGTGCGCTCATCGGCCAGCACTTTGGCGAAGCCTTCGGTTTCGTGATTGATCTTGGCCCGACTGTTGGCGGTGAAGGGAAACTTGCCAACCTTGTAGGCGCGGCCTTCGGCCTTGAGCTGCTCTTCGGTCTTGCCGACGCTGGCCAGTTCGGGTTTGGTGTAGATCACGTTGGGGATCAGGTCGTAGTTGACCTCGGCCGCTTTGCCGACAATCTGCTCGATGCAGACCATGGCCTCGTCTTCGGCTTTATGGGCGAGCATCGGCCCGGACGTGACGTCGCCAATTACCCAGACACCAGCCGCTTCAGTGCGATGGCGCTTGTTGGCGAGCATGCCGCGTTTATCCGTGGCGAGGCCAACGTTTTCCAGCCCCAGGCCTTGGGTGTAAGGCCGGCGGCCGATGGATACCAGCACGTAATCCGCTTCAATCGTTTCGGCCGTGCCACCAGCCGCGGGCTCGACGCTGAGTTGAACGCCGGTGGCGGAGGTTGTGGCGCGGGTGACCTTGCAACTCAATTTGAATTCGATGCCCTGTTTGCTCAACGAACGTTGCAGGGTTTTGCCGGCTTCACTGTCCACACCGGGGCAGATCCGGTCGAGAAACTCGATTACCGTCACCTGAGCGCCCAGACGCCGCCACACCGAACCCAGCTCCAGACCGATCACTCCAGCGCCGATCACCACCAGATGCTTGGGCACTTCAGCCAGCGACAGTGCGCCCGTCGAATCGAGGATGCGTTTGTTGTCGATGTCTACGCCGGGCAGGGGAGTGGGCTCGGAGCCGGTGGCGATGATGATGTTCTTCGCGGTCAGTTCGGTCTTGCCGCCCTGGTTGTCGGTCACCGTGACTTTGCCGGGCCCGTCGATGTGGCCCCAGCCCCTGATCCAGTGGACTTTGTTTTTGCGAAACAGAAACTCGATGCCCTTGGTCAACCCGGCAACGCTTTCATCCTTTTGTTTCATCATCTGCGCGAGGTTGAGTGTGGGTTTGACTTCGATCCCCAGGTTGGCGAATTCCGCGCCCATGGCAGCGTCGTAGAGTTCGGAAGCATGCAGCAACGCTTTTGACGGCATGCACCCGACGTTCAGGCAGGTGCCGCCGAGCGTGGCGCGTCCTTCTATGCAGGCTGCTCTGAGGCCCAACTGACCGGCGCGGATCGCCGCGTTATAACCGCCGGGGCCTCCGCCCAGAATCACGACGTCATAGATGCTCATGGTGTACTCCTGGAGTGAATCGGATCGGAATGGGTAACCGTAGTTCCTGGATAAAATTACGAACGTAATATGTGCGTTGCGCGGCAGTTCGGTCAAGGCTTCAGCCAAGCGACAGGTTGAGAGCTTTTAGATGCAGCATTTAAGAACGGAAATTTCACGGCTTTCGTTATATCGTAACGAATTGCGATATGAGCAACGATAACTGGGGTGGTATGCAAGTCGATCTCGATGTCGATGGGACGCAAGTAGCCGGGCTGCCGCGTTTCCAGCAGGCGGTTTTTCAAGGGCGGCGATTGCGTCAGTTCGCAATCGGTCTCGGCGCTCTGGCGGCAATTGGTTGGTTGCTGGCGTTTTTTGTCGGGTTGTTTGCGCCACAGTCCCTGTGGCCCGCGTTGCTGGTCAATCAGAGCGCCGGTTTGCTGGTGCTGGTCGCCGGTTTGCAATCGGCCTGGTGGGTGACGCAGTGGCGTGCGCGGGCATTGAACCCAGTGGTGCAGGTTGTCGTTGCTGACGAAGTCGTTGCCCCGGTAGGTTGGTACGAACGGCTGCTGGATAGGCTCAGCCAGCGATGGTTGCGAATGCTGGTGCAGATCGGCGCGCCGACACTGTGGCTCGCGGGTTGGTCGCTGTTGACGTTGGTGAGCATAGAACAGGTATGGAACCTTGCACTGCCGCCGGCCGCACTGGGATTGTCGGCCAGTGTCGGTGCAGCGCTGTCCTTGTTGCTGGCTTTCGGTTTGTTGGTGTTGGAGCGACAACTGGCACAGGAAAACGCCGCCCAGTGGCCCGAAGCAGCGTCGCTGGCGCAGCTGACTCGAGTGGCGATCATTGGTCTGGTGCTCAGCGCTTTGTGCTTGTTGCTTGGGAGCGAAACCTCGGTCTGGCCGGTGCGTCTGGCGGTACTGATGGGTTTGCTACCAGGGTTGGTCGCCGCCGAGCTGCTGTTGCGCGCTTTGCTGTCATTGTTCAGCCCGCAGCGCGAACAACTCGAACCGGCGTTGCTGGCGCGCAGCTTCGTCGCCGACATGCTGCGCTGGCCGCCGCAACCCTTGTTGGCGTTGCAGCACGAATTGCACAACCGCTTCGGCATCGACCTGCGGCAGATCTGGGCTTTCACCTACATGCGTCGGGCATTTTTGCCGGTGCTGGCCGTGGTTTCGATAGTGGGCTGGTCACTCACCGGCATTCATGAAATCCCCATGCAAGGGCGAGGCATCTACGAGCGATTCGGCAAACCGGGGGAGGTGTTCGGTCCCGGTTTGCACGCAGGTTTGCCTTGGCCGTTGGGCCGAGTGTTGAGCGTCGAGAACGGTGTGGTCCATGAGTTGGCCACCAGTGTGGGCGACACACCGGCGCCGGTCGTGGCCGATCCCGCTGAAGGCCCGGCGCCCGCGATTGCCAATCGCTTGTGGGACGCGAGCCATGTGAATGACAAATCCCAGGTTATCGCCAGCAGTCGAGCCGACAAGCAGAGCTTCCAGATCGTCAACATGGACGTGCGTTTCGTCTACCGCATCGGCCTGAGCGATCAAGCGGCGTTGGCGGCGACCTACAACAGTGCCGATGTCCCGACGCTGATTCGCAGCACCGCCAGCCGGATTCTGGTCCACGATTTCGCCTCGCGTACCCTCGACGGTTTGCTCGGCGCGGACAGGGTCGGGCTCGCCGAAGAGATTGGCCGGGCGGTACAGGCTGACCTGCAAAAACTCGACAGCGGCGTGGAAATTCTCGCCACCGTGGTCGAGGCGATTCATCCGCCGGCCGGTGCCGCCAATGCTTATCACGGCGTCCAGGCTGCGCAGATTGGCGCCCAGGCATTGATTTCCCGCGAGCGTGGGGCGGCGGCGCAAGCCACCAACCAGGCGCAATTGCAGGCCAGCATCGCTCGCGATCAAGCGACGGCCAGCGCACGTGAAATCAACGCCACCGCCCAAGCGGCTGACTTGAAATTCAGTGCCGAGCAAAAAGCCTACGCCAGCGCCGGCCAGGCCTTCGTGCTGGAGCAGTACTTGAGTCAACTGTCCCAGGGCTTGGCCAATGCCAAATTGCTGGTGCTCGATCATCGCCTGGGCGGCAGCAGTAACGCGCCGACCATTGACCTCCGTACCTTCACGCTGCCGGCTGATCCGGCGCCGGCGCGTAAAACCGCTCAGCCAGGAGCTGCCAATTGAGCCAGTCGCACACTCACGATCACGATGACCACACTGGCCACGATCACGGTCATGGCGGACATCATCACGGCCATCACCACCACGGTGATCCCCAGGAAGCGGGCCCGTTCCCATGGCGGCGAATGGGCTGGGCAGCGTTGCTGGTGGCGTTCGCCATCGCGGCGGCGAGCCTGGTTCAAGTGCGTTCGGGGGAGGCCACGGTGATCACGCGTTTCGGTAATCCGTCGCGGGTATTGCTGGAACCAGGTCTTGGCTGGCGTTGGCCTGCTCCTTTTGAAGCGGCGATTCCTGTCGATCTGCGACTGCGCACGACTTCGAGTGGATTACAGGACGTCGGCACGCGGGACGGTTTGCGCATCATCGTTCAGGCTTATGTGGCCTGGCAGGTTCAGGGCGATCCGGACAACGTGCAACGTTTCATGCGCGCCGTACAGAATCAGCCGGACGAAGCCGCGCGGCAGATTCGCACGTTTGTGGGGTCGGCGCTGGAAACCACGGCCAGCAGTTTTGATCTGGCTAACCTGGTGAACACCGACGCCAACCAAGTACGCATCGCTGACTTTGAAGCGCAGTTGCGTCAGCAAATCGATCAGCAGCTGCTCACCACTTATGGCGTGCGGGTGCTGCAAGTCGGTATCGAACGTCTGACGTTGCCGTCGGTAACCCTCACTGCCACGGTTGATCGTATGCGTGCCGAGCGTGAAACAATCGCCACCGAACGCACGGCCATCGGCAAGCGCGAAGCGGCGCAAATCCGTTCTGCCGCCGAGCGTGATGCACGAATCGTACAAGCCGATGCGACGGTGAAAGCGGCCGATATCGAAGCGCAATCGCGCGTCGAAGCCGCACAAATTTATGGTCGCGCCTACGCTGGGTCTCCTCAGCTCTATAACCTGCTGCGCTCCCTCGACACACTAGGCACGATCGTCACGCCCGGCACAAAACTGATTCTGCGTACCGACGCCGCGCCGTTCCGGGTGTTGGTTGACGGTCCGCCGACCCTCGATAACAAGTCCGGGTCGCAGCCATGAAATTAGTTCCACGTGGAACAAACGAGTTAAGCAGTCCCTGGATTCAGGCGGGGCGATTGGCTTTTTTGGCTCTTTATGCCGTGACAGTGCTGGCCGCTTTGGTGTGGGCATTTTCCAATGTGCGGCAGATTGATCCGCAAAATCGCGCGGTGGTTTTGCACTTCGGCGCACTGGATCGCATCCAGAATGCTGGCCTGTTGTTGGCTTGGCCCCGTCCGTTTGAGCAGGTGATTTTGTTGCCCGCGGCGGATCGGGTGATGGAGCGTCGGGTGGAAAACCTGTTGCGCACCGATGCAGCATTGCAGGCAGACCGAGTGGCGAGTTTCGCCACACCGATCAGCGATGCACTCGCCGGCTCCGGATATCTGCTCACCGGTGACGCGGGCGTGGTGCAACTGGATGTGCGGGTTTTCTACAAAGTCACCGAGCCCTATGCCTTCGTCCTTCAAGGCGAACACGTGCTGCCGGCATTGGATCGATTGGTGACTCGCAGCGCGGTGACCCTCACTGCCGCACGAGATCTGGACACCATTCTGGTGGCGCGCCCAGAACTCATCGGCGCGGATAAACAGGCTGCCGAACGACGCGAACGTCTACGCGGTGATCTGGTGCAAGGCATCAATCGGCGCCTGGCTGACCTGACCGCGACCGGGCAGGGGTTAGGCATTGAAGTGGCACGAGTCGACGTGCAATCGAGTCTGCCGGGGCCCGCGGTCAACGCTTTCAACGCTGTTCTGACCGCCAGTCAACAAGCCGACAAAGCGGTGGCCAATGCTCGTACCGAAGCGGAGAAACTGACTCAGACCGCCAACGAACAAGCCGATCGCACGCTGCAAGTCGCTCACGCCCAAGCGAGCGAACGGCTGGCCAAAGCCTCGGCGGACACGGCCACGGTGTTGAGCCTGGCCAAGGCGCAACAACAAGGGACCGACCCGCAAATGCTGCTGCGCATCTATCGCGAGCGGATGCCGAAGATTCTCGGTCAAGCCGGTTCGGTGACCACGGTCAATCCGAAAGACGATTCCCGCCTGATCATTCAGGGAGCTGCACAATGACCACTCCAACCGCCGCCGCACCGAGCATGTTGTCCTCGGCTGAACAACGCAGCGCCGCCCGCCAGTTGACCTTGGCCATGCTCGCACTTGGCCTGCTCGCGCTCGGCCTGACCTGGCGCTGGTTGTCTCCGGAGCAGACGGGCGTCAGTCAATTGCTGCTGGGTTTTGCTTCGTTGTTGGTCGCCGTGCCCGTGATGCGTTCAGCCTGGTACAGCCTGCGTTATCCGAGCCTGCACGGGATCACCGATCAATTGATCGCCCTGGCCATGCTCGGGGCGTGGGCCACGGGTGATCTGCTGACCGCGGCGTTGCTGCCGATCATCATGATCTTCGGTCACGTGCTGGAAGAGCGCAGCGTGATCGGCTCGCAGGAGGCGATTCGCGCCCTCGGCAAACTGACGCGCAGCCACGCGCGCAAAGTTCAGGCCGATGGCTCTATCGTCGAAGTCGATAACGGCACACTCAAGGCGGGCGACCTGGTCGAGGTGCGCGCGGGTGATCGAGTGCCGGCGGATGGTCGGGTGTTGTCGGGTCAGGCGAGCCTGGACACCGCTTCGATTACTGGCGAATCGGTGCCGATGGAGGCGGGCGTCGGCATGCAAGTCTTCGGCGGCGCGATCAACCTCGACGGTCTGCTGCGCATCGAGGTGACTCGCACCGGCAATGAGTCGACCCTCGGCAAAGTCATCGCGCTGATGCAAAGTGCCGAGCGTTCCAAACCACCGATCACGCGTTTGCTGGAACGCTACGCCGGCAGCTACATGGTGCTGGTGTTGCTGCTGGCCGCCGTGACCTGGTTCGTCACTAACGATGCCCAGGCCATGCTCGCCGTGTTAGTGGCGGCCTGTCCTTGCGCGCTGGTGTTGTCGGCACCCGCCACGGCGATTGCCGGGGTGGCGGTGGCCGCTCGGCACGGGATTCTGATTCGCAGCTCCGCGTTCCTCGAAGAGTTGGCAGACCTGACGTCACTGGTGGTCGACAAGACCGGAACCCTGACCTTTGGCACCTTGCGTTTGCAATCCATCGACAGTCCGCTCGAGGATCGCAGTCACGTCCTTAAACTCGCTGCCAGCCTCGGTTCAGCCAGCAGTCATCCGGTCAGCCGCGCGCTCGCCGGGTTGGTCACCCAGGAACATTTCCTGCTGCTCTCCGACATCCACGAGCGTCAGGGGTTGGGCGTGGTGGCGATGACGGAGCAGGGCGAGGCGGCGCTCGGTCGTCCGGAATTGTTCGCGCAATTGGGTATCACCACTTCAAATGTCCCCGACCACGATGGCCCGATTGCCGGGCTGGCGCTCAACGGTGAATTCCTCGCCTGGCTGTTGCTGGCCGACAGCGTCAAACCCGAGGCGCGATTTGCCTTGAGCGAGCTACGTGAATTGGGGTTGGGCCGGCAGTTGCTGTTGACAGGTGATCGGCAAAGCGTCGCACACACCTTGGCGCGTAATGTCGGGATCAGCGACGTTGAAGCTCAAGCGTTGCCCGAGGACAAACTCAATCGCGTGCTGAAGGAAATCGGCAGCGGCTTCCGGCCGATGGTCGTGGGAGACGGGATCAACGATTCGCTGGCGCTCAAGGCCGGGGTGGTCGGCGTCGCCATGGGCGCGGGCGGGGCGGACATCGCGCTGGCCTCGGCCGACATCGTGCTGATCGGCAGCGACCTGCGTCGACTCGGCACGTGTGTGCGCTTGAGTCGCCAATGCCGGCACACCTTGCAGGTTAACGTGATCATCGGTCTGGGCTGGACGCTGGCGATTGTAGCCTTCGCCGCTTTCGGCTGGCTTGGCGCTGCGGGTGCGATGATTGCTGCGCTGTTGCACAATTTCAGCACGCTGCTGGTGTTGGGGAACGCCGGGCGTTTACTGCGTTTTCAGGAACCCTTGCTCAAGCTTGAGGATGAGGATTGAGGCCGCCGGGTGAATGCTCTAAATAGCGCGATCCCGGGCGGTTTGAAGTTTTCAGAACTGTACGACGAATTCGTAGTCATCTACGTGAGGGCAATCACTTTTGTGAATTCGCGACGGTGGGTTCGAGCGTTACGAATCATGGAAAAGGGCGATCAATTCGTTAGCCAGCTATTTTTCAAGGATGGTCTACCCTCACATCAGACGGTCTGAAACTAGAGGGACTCTCCATGCTCGCGCACCTTCCTCCGGCCTTACAGAATCTGCAGCTACCGTTACGCCTGCGACTCTGGGACGGCCATGAATTCAATCTGGGGCCGACGCCCAGCGTCACTATTGTGGTCAAGGACCCACAAATGGTTACCCAGTTCACTCACCCAAGCCTGGACGCGCTCGGAGCGGCGTTTGTCGAAGGTAAACTTGAGCTGGAAGGCTCCATCAGCGACGTGATTCGCGTCTGCGATGAATGGAGCCAGGCGCTGGTGAGCGAGGACGACGACAGTCAGCCGGTGCGCACCGTTCACGACAAGGAAACCGACGCCAAGGCGATTTCCTACCACTACGACCTTTCCAACGCGTTTTATCAGCTATGGCTCGACAGTGACATGGCGTATTCCTGCGCCTATTTCGAGACCGGCAGCGAAACCCTGGAGCAAGCACAGCAAGCCAAATTCCGCCACCTGTGCCGCAAGCTGCGGCTGCAACCGGGGGAATATCTGCTGGATGTCGGCTGCGGTTGGGGCGGGCTGGCACGCTATGCCGCCCGGGAGTTTGGCGCGAAGGTATTCGGGATCACGCTCAGTAAAGCGCAACTGGAACTCGCCCGTGAACGGGTGACCGAAGAAGGCCTGGACGACCAAATCGAACTGCAACTGTTGGACTACCGTGACCTGCCTCAGGACGGGCGCTTCGACAAAGTGGTCAGTGTCGGCATGTTCGAACACGTCGGCCACGCCAATCTGGCCGAGTACTGCAAGACCTTGTTCGGTGCGGTGAAGGAGGGTGGCCTGGTGATGAACCACGGGATCACCGCCAAACACATCGACGGCCGTCCGGTGGGGCGCGGTGCCGGCGAATTCATCGAGAAGTATGTGTTCCCCAATGGCGAGCTGCCGCATCTGTCGATGATCTCTGCCGAGATCAGCGAAGCAGGGCTGGAGATTGTTGACGTCGAAAGTCTGCGCCTGCATTACGCGCGTACGCTGGACCATTGGAGCGAACGCCTGGAAGACAATCTGGAAGCGGCTTCCAGGCTGGTGCCAGAGCAGGCGTTGCGGATCTGGCGGCTGTACCTGGCGGGATGCGCCTACGCCTTCGCCAAGGGCTGGATCAATCTGCACCAGATTCTCGCGGTAAAAACCCACCCCGATGGCAGCCATGAACTGCCATGGACGCGAGACGATATCTACAACCCTTAGAGGATCGGTGAAATAAGCCGGGCGACCCGCATGCCGATTTGTTGCAGGCGGCGGGTCTCCCGGCTTTCTTCTTTGGCAATCTCGTGAGCCTGGGCGAAGTCATCGTTGAGCATCTGTTCTACTTCGGCGGCAAAGGCGCTGTCGACCGTCAACAACATCACTTCAAAATTCAGCCGGAACGAGCGGTTGTCCAGATTGGCACTGCCAATGGCGCTGATTTCGCTGTCGATCAACACCACTTTCTGATGCAGGAAGCCCGGCTCGTAGCGGAACACCCGCACACCGGCGCGCACGGCTTCGAAGGCATAAAGGCTGGAAGCGGCGTAGACGATTCGGTGGTCCGGTCGTGAGGGCAGGAGCAATCGCACATCGACACCGCGCAGAACAGCCAGCCGCAACGCAGCGAACACAGCTTCGTCAGGGATGAAATAGGGGCTGGTGATCCACACCCGTTCGGTGGCGGCGTGGATGGCTTCGACGAAGAATAACGAACAGGTTTCGTAGGAATCCGCCGGCCCGCTGGCGAGCAATTGGCAGAGCACGCCATCGTCCGGGTAAACGTCCGGCAGGATCAGCGGCGGCAATGAGCGGGCAGCCCAAAACCAGTCTTCGGCAAAAGATTCCTGCATGCAGGCCACCACTGGCCCGCGGACTTGCACATGGGTATCGCGCCACGGTGCCAGCGGAGGTTTCTCGCCCATGTATTCGTCGCCGACGTTGTGCCCACCGACGAAACCCAGAACGCCATCGACCACCACAATTTTGCGGTGGTTGCGGAAGTTGACCTGAAAACGATTGAGCCAGCCACTGCGGGTGGCAAAGGCTTTGACTTCGACGCCGGCATCGCGCAGTGGCTGCACGTAACTGTGAGGCAGGGAATGGCTGCCGATGCGGTCGTACAACAAATAAACCGCCACGCCTTCGGCGGCTTTCTTCAGCAGCAAGGTTTGCAGGCGTTGCCCGAGGCGATCGTCGTGGATGATGAAAAACTGAATCAGTACCGCTTCCTTCGCGTTGCTGATGGCTTCAAATATGGCGTTGAAGGTGGCCTGGCCATCGATCAACAAACGCACTTCGTTGTTCGCCAGGCACGGCATCCGTCCCAGTTTCGGCATGGCCCTCAAGGACGCGTAGGCACTTGAGGCGCGAGCGGTCAGCGCCTCTTCTACCCAAGGACGCCAGTTGAGTTCGGAGATCGCCTTGCGCATTTCTTCGTTGGCCTGGCGCCGGGCCTTGATGTAGCCATCGAAGGTGCTGCGGCCGAAGACCAGATAGGGGATGAGCGTGAGGTAGGGAATAAACACCAACGACAGGGCCCAGGCGATTGATCCCTGGGCGGTCCGGACGGTGAGCACGGCGTGGAGGGCAGCGACCAGGCCCAGCGTGTGAAGCAGTGCAATCATGTAGCCGAAAATATGCGGTCCAAAGTAATCCATGGGGCATGCCTTGCTCCTGAAGATTCAATGCTTAACAGACCATGTTCCGTGCAGAATGTCGCTATTTAATTGGCCCATGAACCGAAGCCACTGGCTGACGTCTAACGGCCACAACTGATCAGGAGTTACTCGATGAACGTTCGTCTGCTGGGTTTGGCCATGGCTGTTGGTTTGTCACTTCCTGTGGCCGCTCAGGCGCAGATGTTGCAGCCCGGTTTGTGGGAAATGACCACAAGCAACATGAAGGTCGATGACCAGAACCTCCCGGATTTGCAGCTGATCCTTGGCCAGATACAGAGCCAGATGACCCCTCAGCAGCGCGCGCAGCTCGAAAAACAGGGCATCACCATGGGCGGTAAAGGGATTCGGGCGTGCTTGACGCCGGAACAGGTAAAGACCGACGACATTCCGCTGACCGATCCGCAGTCGGGCTGCAAGCAGGAAATCACCGACCGCACCGGCAATCAGTGGAAATTCCGCTTCAGCTGTCCGAAAGCACAGGGCGCTGGTGTCGCCACTTTCCTCAGTGATCGTGAGTTCACCACCAAGGTTAACGGCACGTTCAACGCTACCGGTATTCAGCAGAAGGGTAGCCTCGAAAGCCGCGCCGTGTGGTTGGGGCAGGATTGCGGGACCGTCAAGCCGAGAGCTTAAAAACTCGTCAGCAGGCCCGCGCCCTACGCGACCGTGTGGGAGCGGGCCTGATTCAACCACTCACACACCGTCTCAACGCTCATCCTTCCGAAATCCTCTCCAGCGCGACTGCGCACACTGACAAACCTGCCTTCTTTTTCTTTCTCCCCGATCACCAGCAGATACGGCACGTGCCGACTGTGCTCGCGAATTTTTTGGCGGACTTTCTCGTGACGCAGGTCCGCACGGGCGCGCACGCCACTTCTGCGCAATGCCTCGGTTACCGACTGCGCGTAATCCGCCTGACGTTGGTCCATGCTGACGATCATGACGTGTGGCGGTGTCCGCCAGTTATCAAGCTCTTGTTGGCAGGACCAGCACGTACCGTAAATCCGTTGCGGCAACGTACTGCTGATGTGATCGAGGGTGAACGCTTGCAGCACTCTGGTCGCGGGAACATGCGGGTCGGCAGTCGTAGATTCGACGTTCCCCAGGCGGTACAGCGGCGTCTTTTCTTGACGGCGAATCGAGTGATTGGTCGCCGCCAGCGTCTGCATACGGGCTTCGATTAGTGGCAGGTCTGTTCGCGTTAAGGGTTGCTCGGCAGATAACTCATGAAAGAACCCGTCGCCCAGCGCCGTTCCTGCGTGCAATTGCACCTGGGGATGGAGTTGTTTCACGGCCATGGCCAGCATCAGTACACAGGAGCGTCGCAGGATCTCCAGCCCGTCGGGCTCTTGAGGCGTGACGATGCTGACCCGGGCATCGGCTTCGATCATGTATTCACAGTCCACCAGGATGCCGTCTACCCGGCCGGCCACCGCCGCTTTCGCCAGTCCCGGTCCGATACTTGCGGCGAGCTCGTACACCGACAGTGGCTGGTCGTATTCACGCAATGAACCATCGCTCAGGGTGATGTGAATCATGTCGGTGCTCCCGAGTGCTAGCGCATAAACCGTAGTGGTAAACCCTGACAGTTGTCATTAAGACGTTGGTCGTGCCAGGCAATTTGCCCCGACACAATCGTGGTGCTGACGCTGTGGCGAAAACGCCGTCGGGCAAAAGGTGTCCAGCCGCATTGAGACAGGATCGGCTGCTGGGAAACGGCGACGCCGCCGGGTTCGGGTTTGATCATAACGAGGTCAGCCCAATAGCCTTCGCGCAGATAACCGCGGTCGGGAATGGCGAACAGATCGGCAACCCGGTGACTGGTTTTTGCGACGAGCGTAGTGATCGGCACAATCGCATCCGCGACCAATTCCAGCAGTGCGGGCAGGGCGTGCTGCACCAATGGCAAACCGGAAGGCGCCTGGCTGTACGGCCTCTGTTTTTCAGCCCAGGTGTGAGGCGCGTGATCGCTGCCTATCACGTCGAGGCGATGGCTCAGCAGTGCTTCACGCAAGGCATCGCGGTCGGCCTGGGTTTTGATCGCCGGGTTGCACTTGATCAGGTTGCCGAGGCTCGGGTAATCCCGATCATCGAACAACAAGTGGTGCAGGCAGACTTCGGCGGTGATGCGTTTCTGGGCCAGCGGCTTGTCTTCAAACAATGCCAGTTCGCGGGCAGTGGTCAGGTGCAGAACGTGCAGTCGGGTGCCGTGACGCCTGGCCAGGTCTACCGCCATTGAGGAGGAGCGAAAGCAGGCCTCGGCGTTACGGATCAGCGGGTGGGCCGCCGCTGGAAGGTGTTCGCCGAACAAGTCACGCAGGTTCGCGGCATTGGCGTCGATGCTGGGCGTGTGTTCGCAGTGGGCCAACAAAAGGGTCGGGACCTCGGCGAATAATCGCTCGAGAATCTGTGGGTCATCGACCAGCATGTTGCCGGTGGAGGCGCCCATGAACACTTTGACGCCCGCTACTTCACAAGGATTGAGCCTGGCGACGGTGTCGAGATTGTCGTTGCTCACGCCGAAATGAAAGCCGTAATTGGCGACGGAGTTAGTTGCCGCTCGGCGCTTTTTGTCGGCAAGTGCGCTGAGGGTCAGAGTCGCCGGATGGGTGTTGGGCATGTCCATGAAGCTGGTGATGCCACCGGCCACCGCAGCCCGGGATTCGCTGTAGAAGCTGCCCTTGTCCGGCGAGCCTGGATCGCGGAAATGCACTTGGTCGTCGATCATTCCGGGCAGCAGCCATTGCCCTTGTGCATCGATTTCCACGTCGGCGTTTTCGCCGTGGATGCTGCTGGCGATCTTCACGATTCGCCCGTTGCTGACCAACAGATCACCGTCAAACTCCCGGCCTTCGTTCACCAGCCGGGCATTGCGAATCAGCACACTGCTCATGGTCAGAACTCGTTCTGCAGGGCTTTGTAGCCGCGCACCAGATCGACGTTGGTACGCGCCACGTCCTCGGAGAACTCCGAGGCGCTGACGCTCACCGGTGGGAACTGCGACAGATCTGTCTTCGGGCCGATGCGGGTGGTGGAGGGCACATAGAAATCTTCGGGCAAGTCGCGACCGTCGACCACCGAGTTGTGCCGCACCACGCAACCGTCACCCACTACGCAGTTGAACAGCACGCTGTTGAACCCGATAAACACCCGGTCGCCAACCTTGCACGGACCATGAACGATCGAGCGGTGGGCAATGGAACTGAATTCGCCGATGGTCACTGCCGCCCCGGACTTGGAGTGGATCACCACGCCATCCTGGATGTTCGAGTTGGCGCCGATGGTGATCGGCTCCATCTCGCCCGAGGCATCCACTTCGTCGGCCCGAATCACCGCGTAAGGGCCGACGAAGACGTTCTCACCGATTACCACTTTGCCGCAGATGATGGCGGTTTTATCCACGTAGGCAGATTCCGCGATCACCGGCAAATCACCGGAAGGATTCTTGCGGATCATGGCTTGCTCAGCGCGTTGTACAGGATGTTGAGGTTGTACTCGAACAACCCGATGAAGGTGCTGGCCGGACCGGTCGCCGCGAGCGCATCGGAGTACAACGTGCCACCGATGTGCGCGCCGCTTTCATCGGCAATCTGCTTGAGCAGGCGGGCATCCTTGATGTTTTCCATGAACACCGCTTTGACCTTGGCCTGGCGAATCTGGGTGATCAGTGCAGCGACTTCGGCGGCTGACGGTTCACGTTCAGTGGACAGGCCTTGAGGCGCCATGAAGTCGATACCGTAAGCCTGACCGAGGTAACCGAAGGCGTCATGGGACGTCACGATTTTGCGATTGCCCGGTGGCAGCGAGCCGAGTTTGGCCTTGGCTTCGGCAAGCAGCGCGTAGACCTTTTTCAGGTAAGCCTGGCTGTTGCGTTCGTAGTCGGCTTTATTCGTCGGGTCGGCGGCGATCAGCGCCTTGGTGATGTTGCTGATGTACAGCTCAGCGTTCGCCAGGTTGTGCCAAGCGTGCGGGTCGGGAATCGTCTCGCCATCTTCATCCAGGGCGCGCGGGATGACGCCGCGGCTCGCGCTGATCACTGGCGCTTGGGTCTCGGTGCTGGTCACCAGGCGGTCCAGCCATGGCTCGAAACCCAAGCCGTTTTTGATGATGAGTTTGGCTTTGAGCAACGCCTTGGCGTCGTCCGGTGTCGGCTCGTACGTGTGAGCATCGGCATCAGGGCCGACCATGTTGGTGATCTGGATATGGTCGCCGCCGACTTGGTGGGTCATGTCGGCGAGGATGCTGAAACTGGTGACTACCTGAAGTTTTTCCGCCGCAGACAACGACATCGACAGCAGCAAACTGAACAGCACGAGTAAAGCGCGCATCGGGTAACACCTCATTGGGATGTGAACAAAGGCGGGCGGCGCAGCAAACCGTGCACCGGTCCGAACACCACGGACAGCAGATACAAACCGCCAGCCACCAGCACGATCGCCGGGCCACTGGGCAGCGAGAAGTAGAACGACAGCAACAGTCCGAGCCACACCGAGAGGCAGCCGAGCAGGGCGGCGATGGCGATTAATGTCGGCAAGCGACGACTCCAGAAGCGCGACGCGGCGGCGGGCAACATCATCAAACCGACCACCATCAGCGCGCCGATGGCTTGAAAACCGATCACCAGGTTCAGCACCACCAGGGTCAGAAATACGCCATGAGCCAAGGGGCCGAGTCGGCTGACGGTTTGCAGAAAGAGTGGATCGAGGGTGTCCAGCAACAGCGGTTTATAGATGAAGGCCATGGCAATCAGGCTGAATGCCGAGACCCACACCATACCGGTCAACGTCGGGCCATCGACCGCCAGCGCCGACCCAAACAACAGGTGCAACAGGTCCAGACGTTTACCGGCGATGCCGAGGATCAGCACACCGCAGGCCAGGGAAATCGGGTAGATCGCGGCGAGGCTGGCGTCTTCTCGCAGGCCGGTTCGACGAGTGATCCAGGCAGCGAGTCCGGCCATGCCCAGACCGGCACCGAGCCCGCCGACGGTCAGCGCCGGCAAACTCAATCCGGCAAACCAGAAGCCCAATGCCGCCCCCGGCAAAATGCCGTGGGCCACCGCGTCGCCGATCAGACTCATGCGTCGCAGGATCAAAAACACGCCCAACGGTGCGGTGCTGCATGCCAGAACCAATCCGCCGAGAAGCGCTCGCCGCATGAACACGAACTCGTGGAACGGTTGCCAAAGATGAGCGGCTGCGAGCATCAGGCCACCCGCGTGTGGGGTTGTTGGTGGATCAGATCAACGCTCGATCCGAGGACGCAGCCGGTGCTTTTGATCAGCAACGTTTGAGGAATGTGTTGGCGAACGGCGGTCAGGTCATGGCACACGATCAACTGGGTTCGGCCTTCGGCATGCCAGGCGTGAATGTGTTTCCAGAGCAGCGTTTGGCCCAGTTCATCGAGGGCGGCGTGGGGTTCGTCGAGCAATAGCAATGGTGCGTCGGCGAGACTCAAACGGGCGAGCAGGGCACGTTGTAATTCACCGCCGGACAAGGCCATCAATGGGCGTTGTTCAAGTCCGCTCAGGCACCAGTTTTCCAGCACGGCTTTGAGGCGTTGTCTGCGTATCTCGGGAGACTGCGTGCTGCCCCAGAAACCAGCGGCCACAAGCTCTTGCAGGCTGATGGGGAATTGCCGGTCCAGGTGTTGTTGCTGGGGCAGGAACGAGAGGCTGCCCTTGCGTGGAACATCCAGGATGACTTTGCCGGTCAGCGGTTTTTGCAAGCCCGCGATGACTTTCAACAGGCTGCTTTTGCCCGAGCCATTGGCACCGATGACGGCAGTGAGACTTCCTTCGGCCAGCTTGAAATCCACGGGGGGAGTCAGTGGCTGGCCGGGTGCACCCCAACGCAAGGCTTGGCAATGAATCATGCGGCCTCCCAATTCCAGCGGCTTTCGGCGACCGCATCGTGGGCGTGGAGGCTTTCCGCGTGGACGACTCGTATGTGGAAGGCGTTGATGCCGGGGGCGCGTTTCAAGGCCAGGTTCAAACGTCGTGCGGCGTCTTCGCAGAACATCAGGTTCTGACCGTTGGCCAGCGCGAAGGCTTGTTCATCGGCGCGTTTTACAGCGGTTTGCACGGCGGTGCCGAGAGCCGCTTCGGCGTCGTTGATGATCGCGATCAGCGGCAAGTCATCCAGAAAATCGCCCAGTCGAAGCCGCAATCTCGCAGTGCTCCGTTGGCTGTGAGGCGTTGCGACGATGCCTTTTGTCGAGCCAAGCCAAGACAAAACATCGGCATGTTGCAGCGGCTTGTTGGCGAAGTCATCGACGAATTGCTGCTGAATCAGCTGCCGGGAAAGCGCGGCCGAACACGGACAAGTCGAGGAATAAGGCACGTCGATTTTTAGTTCCACGTGGAACATCGCGTTTTTCAAACGAGCTTCGATGCTCACTGGATAAGTTTTCCAGCCGGCCAATGGGCTGACCAGCGCTGGTCTTTTGAGCAGTAAATCAGTGTGGATTTTTATGTACGCGCTGTTGGACAGTCCTTCATGAGTCTCGAGAAAACGTTGCAAAACTCGCCGCAACAAGGCGGGTGTCAGGTTTTTTTGCTCGAGCATTTCCAGCGCCAAATACAGCCGCGACATATGAATCCCGCGCGCCTCGCCATCGTCGAGGCTAACGCCGGCGTCGGCCATTGCACTCAATCGTTGGCCATCGAACAAAACAGGAAGAGCAATGCCGCACATGCCTACCCAGTCGAGTGGCAGGGCTTGGCGTGAGGCCTGCGCGGCAATATCCGGCAGAGTCAGCGCATTCATGAGCAGGTCCGTCGTGGAAGTTGATTCTCAATGTTATGTTATTACATTGAAATCGACCACGCCTTTTTTATGAACAGACTTTCATCATGTACAGGCCAGCGCGGAGTGAAACCTGAGTCATCTCCAACGCTCGCAACAATCAGAATGGGCTTGTGCATTGTGCTCTTTGTCATCGCAGGCAAGAGGAGAGTGGCTTGATTGTGTTGTTATACTATAACATCAAGTTAAGCCCGACACTGCGACCGGGCATCTCTGTGAGGAATACCTGATGCCCAATCGTCTCCCCGTAACCGTCCTGTCCGGCTTTCTCGGCGCTGGCAAAAGTACGCTGCTCAACTACGTGCTGCGCAATCGCGACAACCTTCGCGTCGCCGTGATCGTCAACGATATGAGCGAAATCAACATCGATGGCGGCGAGGTCCAGCGCGATGTCAGCCTGAATCGTGCCGAAGAAAAACTGGTGGAGATGAGCAATGGCTGCATCTGCTGCACCTTGCGCGAAGACTTGCTGGAAGAGGTGAGCAAACTCGCCAAGGAGGGGCGCTTTGATTATTTATTGATCGAATCCACTGGCATTTCCGAGCCACTGCCCGTGGCGGAAACCTTCACTTTCCGCGATGAAGAAGGGCAGAGCCTGGCCGACATCGCCCGGCTCGACACCATGGTCACCGTGGTCGATGGCATGAACTTCCTGCTCGACTATCAGGCCGCCGAAAGCCTCGCATCCCGTGGTGAAACCTTGGGTGAAGAGGACGAACGCTCGATCACCGACCTGTTGATCGAGCAGATCGAATTCGCCGACGTGATTTTGATCAGCAAGATCGACTTGATCAGCAGCAGCGAACGCCAAGAGTTGATCGCGATCCTCGAACGGCTCAATGCCCAGGCCGAAATCATTCCGATGGTCATGGGTGAAGTGCCGCTGAAGAAAATCCTCAATACCGGTCGTTTCGACTTCGAAAAGGCCGCCCAGGCACCGGGCTGGCTTAAGGAATTGCGTGGCGAACACGTGCCCGAAACCGAGGAATACGGCATCGCCTCGACAGCCTACCGAGCACGCCGACCGTTTCATCCGCAGCGCTTTTACAGCTTCATCGACCGCCCGTGGGTGAACGGCAAACTGCTGCGTTCCAAGGGTTTCTTCTGGCTGGCCAGCAAGCACATGGACGCCGGTAGCTGGTCCCAGGCCGGCGGATTGATGCGCCATGGTTTCGCCGGGCGCTGGTGGCGTTTTGTGCCAAAAACCCAGTGGCCGCAGGACGAAGAAAGCACCGCCGGGATCATGGAAAACTGGACCGCAACCACTGGCGATTGCCGCCAGGAACTGGTGTTCATCGGCCAGAACATGGACTTCGCGCAACTCACCGACGACCTCGACAATTGCCTGCTGACCGACGATGAAATGGCGTTAGGCGTCGAGGGCTGGCGATTGCTGTCAGATCCATTTGGCCCGTGGCACGACGAGGAGGCCGCCTGATGTTGGCACCCAGCCTGAAACTGCGGCCGATCATTTATCAGGTTGAAGGTGAGGCGCCGCGAACGCTGGCCAAAATCCTGGATGACGGGGTAAACCTCGCCGTTTGGCAGCGCCAACTGCCGGCGCACATCGCTGATTTCGGGAGTTTGCTGCTGTCCCTGAACGATCCGCTGGCCGAGTCGCTGGTCCTGGAACTGCCCAGCGATGACACCGAACCCAATCTTCACGGATTGGCCTCAGGTTTCAGCGATCTCGAAGGTTACGAAGGTTTCATCGCCGACATCTCCTGGCTGGTCAGTGCTTTCGCCTGTTTGCTGGGCGCCAAGCGTGTCGGCCTGCGCCTGCGGGTCCTGGACAAGGCCATGTGCCCGCGTTTCCACGTCGATCACGTGCCGGTGCGGCTGATCACCACGTATTGCGGGATCGGCAGCCAGTGGCTGAAGGAAGGTGCGATGGATCGCCGACAACTGGGCAAGCCCGAAGCCGAACCCCAGGACGGGCCGCTGATCGAGCAGATCGCCAGCGGCGCAGTCGCGCTGCTCAAAGGCGAGAAATGGCATGGCAACGAAGGCTTCGGCCTGATTCACCGCTCGCCACAGCTTGGGTCCGGTGAGCGGCGGCTGATCCTGACACTCGACTGGTTGAGCTAGCGGCTCACGGCTTGAGCCAGGTGCCCTGGCTCTGGGCTTCGCAAAACGGCTTCAAATACGCCGCATCCGTGGCTACGCCGTAATAGTGAATTTCCTGCCGGTAAGGCATATTGGCGACTTGGGCGTTGCTGCACACGCCGAACGCGCCGGTGGGGCATTGATCGACGTACTGCACCTCGACTTTCTGGCCAGGAAGGTTCGGCTGGCAGAAACCGTCGGCGAACAGTTTTTCCGGGATGTTGCGGTTTTGCTGGCAGACTTTCACGTCGAGTCGCGCAGCCGTGCTATGTACCACGCAAGCTTGGGCCAGCGCTTCACCTGAAGTGAGTGCCAGGAGCAACGACAATCCCATCAACCGCATCCTTACCTCCTCAGAAACTTTCGACCATGTTGCAGAACATTCCCACGCACGTCATTGCAGGCCCTTTGGGTGCCGGCAAGACCAGTCTGATCAAGCACCTGCTGACGCAGCGGCCGGCGAATGAGCGTTGGGCGGTGCTGATCAACGAGTTTGGCCAGATCGGCCTCGACGCTGCGTTGCTGACCCAGGACGCCGATGGTATCGCACTGGGCGAAGTGGCCGGGGGCTGTTTGTGTTGCGTCAATGGTGCGCCGTTTCAGATCGGCCTCGGACGTTTGCTGCGCAAGGCGCGGCCGGATCGGCTGTTTATCGAGCCCTCTGGGCTTGGGCATCCGGCGCAATTGCTCAGGCAATTGAGTGAGGCGCCGTGGCTAGGTGTATTGGCTGTACAACCCTGCGTACTGGTGCTGGACGCCCTGGCGCTTGCCGCCGGTAAACCGCTGCCGGTGGCGCAACAGGAAGCACTGAGCAGCGCCGGTCTGTTGCTGATGAATAAAGCCGAAAATCTAGACGACGCCGATCGCCAGCGAATCGCTGCACAGTTGCCGGCACGCCCGTTGTACTGGACGCAGCAAGCCGCGTTGCCATTGAGTGAGTTACCTGGGCTTGGGGTTCAGGCTGTAGCGGGTGTGGATAACTTCGTTGCGCCCAAAGGATTGGCGCAGCTGCCGGCCATCTGGACCGAACTTGCGCTGCCAATTTGCTTGAGCCAGGAGCAGGAGGGCGGCTGGAGCGTGGGGTGGCGCTGGCATCCGAGTCAGACTTTCGATGCGACGCTCGTTGGTCGTTGGCTTGAAAGCCTTGCCTGGCGGCGGGCGAAGCTGGTTATCCACAGCGTCAACGGTTGGGTTTCGGTAAATGCGCTGGAAAATTCGATGCTGGATTGGCAGCCCAGCGAATGGCGGCGTGATTCGCGTATCGAGCTGATTTTCAGTGAGCCGCAGGATGTTGATTCATTGCAAAGTAATCTAGCCGACTGCCGGTCGAGCAAGACGTGAATCAAGGACGCCATTTAGTGTGTTCTTGCCGCCACTGGCTCATCTCGATCACCTCGGCGCGCGGTTTCACCACATCGTCTACCGCAGGCGTGTCGTCGAACGGCATCGGGTAGGGCGCCAGCTCAATCTGCGCACTGTGGGCACCGAACTGGGTGATGGTGCCGTTGTGACGGCTTTCACCGGTGACGGTGAATTCGAAGTTATACACACGGGCGAGGCGCCGCCGGCCGTTGGCGTCTTTAATGAACGCAATCTTCTTCAAGGCCACGTTGCCGTCCAGCAGCTCGATTCCGAGCTTGGTGCAATGCAGCTTGACCCGCTCCAGCGCGCGCTCACGCAAGCCGTGGTTATGCCATAACCACGCGCCACCGGTGGCAAGCAGCATCAGGACGAAGATATTTCCAAGGGTCAGCATCAACACGTTGCTCCAACAAGATGGTGTCAGCTTAACTGCGTCGCCGGTCTGTCGTACAGGCTGCGTTTAGTCGCATACTGCGCGGCTTGAATTTCAATCGTTTGACGGAAAACCCACCGCATGAAACGTACGCCTCATCTGCTCGCCATCCAGTCCCACGTGGTGTTCGGCCACGCTGGCAACAGCGCCGCGGTTTTTCCGATGCAGCGGGTCGGGGTGAATGTCTGGCCGCTCAATACCGTGCAGTTCTCCAACCACACCCAGTACGGCCAATGGACCGGTGAAGTGCTGGCGCCGCATCAGATCCCCGACCTGGTCGAAGGCATCGCGGCGATTGGCGAGCTGGGCAACTGCGACGCCGTGTTGTCCGGCTATCTCGGCAGTGCTGCTCAGGGCCGGGCGATCCTGACGGGAGTGGCGCGGATCAAGTCGATGAATCCCAAGGCGCTGTATCTGTGTGACCCGGTGATGGGCCATCCGGAGAAGGGGTGCAGCGTGCCCGCCGAAGTCAGCGATTTTCTGCTGGAGGAAGCGGCTGCCGTGGCGGACTTCATGTGTCCGAACCAGCTGGAACTGGACAGCTTTTCGGGGCGCAAGCCGCAATCGTTGTTCGATTGCCTGGCCATGGCGCGAGCGCTGCTGGCTCGTGGTCCGAAGGCTGTGCTGGTCAAGCATCTGGACTATCCCGGAAAACCGGCGGATGTTTTCGAGATGTTGTTGGTGACGGCCGAAGACAGCTGGCATTTGCGCCGTCCGCTGCTGGCGTTCCCGCGTCAGCCGGTGGGCGTCGGGGACCTGACCTCCGGACTGTTTCTGGCTCGCGTACTGTTGGGCGATAGCCTGGTGGCGGCTTTCGAATTCGCCGCGTCGGCGGTGCATGAAGTGCTGCTGGAAACCCAGGCGTGCTCCAGCTATGAGCTGGAACTGGTACGGGCTCAGGACCGGATTGCCCATCCGCGGGTGCGGTTTGAAGCGACAGCGATAAGTCTTTAAAAGCTTCGCGGGCAAACCTCGCGCCTACAGGTACGGTGAGAAATCTGTAGGAGCGAGGCTTGCCCGCGTGCGATCTAACGACCAAACACGTCAGGCGTCGCCCTTGATGTCCTGATAGCGCTTTTCCAGCTCCTGACGAATCTGCCGACGTTGCTGGGCCTGCATGAAGCGGCGTTTGTCTTCGCTGTTCTGCGGTTGCAGTGGCGGGACAGCAGCCGGTTTGCGGTCGTCATCCACGGCGACCATGGTGAAGAAGCAGCTGTTGGTGTGGCGCACCGAGCGCTCGCGGATGTTCTCGGTCACCACCTTGATGCCCACCTCCATGGAGGTGTTGCCGGTGTAGTTCACCGAGGCCAGAAAGGTCACCAGTTCGCCGACATGAATCGGCTCGCGGAAAATCACCTGGTCCACCGACAGTGTCACCACGTAGCGACCGGCATAACGGCTGGCGCACGCATAGGCCACTTCGTCGAGGTATTTGAGCAAGGTACCGCCGTGGACATTGCCAGAGAAGTTGGCCATGTCGGGGGTCATCAATACCGTCATCGACAGTTGTGCGTTTCCGGGTTCCATAGCGTTCTCACGGTTCAAGGCAGAATTTCGGGAGGGCGGCACCTCTGCGGGGGCCTTGTCAGCTTTTCAAACCAACCGTTATCGGGACGCCGGGCGCGTGGCTGCCGTCACGCCCGGATCGATCTGTTTCCATATATTGCACCGCCTTTCTGCCAGAAGTCGCGGTGTTACCCTTCAAAAGCCCTTTCTCAAGGGTAATTCCCACGCGGAAAATGGTTTTCTACCTTGCCCGATCAGACCTTTCCCACGTCTGTCGATTGAGCAATGTCAGCCAAGGAGCCCCACACCATGCACGCCATCAGTTTCATTCAAGACCTGGCAGTGATCATGTTGATCGCGGGTGTGGTGACCGTACTGTTTCATCGCTTCAAACAACCGGTGGTGCTCGGCTACATCGTCGCCGGCTTCATCATCGGCCCGCACACCCCACCGTTCAGCTTGATCCACGATGAAGACACCATCAAAACCCTCGCTGAACTCGGGGTGATTTTCCTGATGTTCTGTCTGGGCCTGGAGTTCAGCCTGCGCAAGTTGTTCAAGGTCGGCGCCACAGCATTCATTGCGGCGTTCCTGGAAATCGTACTGATGATCTGGATCGGCTACGAGATCGGTCGCTGGTTCGACTGGAACACCATGGACTCGCTGTTCCTCGGCGCGATCCTGGCGATTTCCTCAACCACCATCATCGTCAAGGCTCTCAACGATCTGAAGATGAAGAACGAGCGCTTCGCACAGCTGATTTTCGGCGTACTGATCGTTGAAGACATCCTTGGCATCGGCATCATCGCCTTGCTGTCGAGCATCGCGGTCAGCGGCACGGTCAGTTCCGGCGAAGTGTTTTCAACGGTCGGCAAGCTCTCGCTGTTCATGGTTGTCGCACTGGTCATCGGCATTCTGCTGGTGCCGCGATTGCTGGCTTACGTGGCGAAGTTCGACAGTAATGAAATGCTGCTGATCACGGTGTTAGGCCTGTGTTTCGGCTTCTGTTTGCTGGTGGTCAAACTTGAATACAGCATGGTGCTAGGCGCCTTCCTGATTGGCGCGATCATGGCTGAATCCCGGCAATTGCTGAAAATCGAGCGTTTGATCGAACCCGTTCGCGACCTGTTCAGTGCGATCTTTTTTGTCGCCATTGGGTTGATGCTCGATCCGATGATCCTGCTGCAATACGCGTGGCCGATTGCGGTGATCACCGTGGCCGTGGTGCTGGGCAAGATGTTTTCTTGTGGCCTTGGTGCCTTTATCGCTGGCAATGATGGACGCACCTCACTTCGAGTCGGGATGGGGCTTTCGCAGATTGGCGAATTTTCTTTCATCATCGCGGCGTTGGGCATGACGTTGCAGGTCACCAGCAACTTCCTTTACCCGGTCGCCGTTGCCGTCTCTGTGATCACCACATTGCTGACGCCTTACTTGATCCGCGCGGCTGATCCGCTGTCGATCAAGCTTGCCGCGGTGATGCCGAAGCGACTGGGCAGGGTATTGGGGATGTACGGCGAATGGCTGCGCAGCATCCAGCCCCAGGGCGAGGGCGCGCTGCTGGCGTCGATGATTCGGCGGATTCTGTTGCAGGTGGGCGTCAATCTGGCGCTGGTGATTGCGATCTTCTTCTCGGGTGCTTTTTTCGCCGAGCGCATGTCCGCTTACCTGCAAGACTGGATCAGCGACCCGAGCTGGCAGAAAGCGTTGATTTGGGGCGGGGCGTTGCTGTTGTCGCTGCCGTTCCTGATCGCCGCCTATCGCAAGCTCAAGGCGCTCTCGATGCTGTTGGCGGAGATGGGCGTGAAGCCGGAGATGGCCGGCCGCCATACGCAGCGTGTGCGTCGGGTGATCGCCGAAGTGATCCCGATCCTCTCGCTGCTGGTGATTTTTCTGCTGCTGGCAGCCTTGTCGGCCAGTATTCTGCCGACCAACAAGTTGCTGGTCCTGATCGTCGTCGTCGCGGCCGCTGTGGCGGCGCTGCTCTGGCGCTGGTTCATCCGCGTGCACACGCGGATGCAGGTGGCGTTGCTCGACACACTGGACAACCACAAGGATTCGTCCGGGCATTAACCCTGTAGCGCGTCAGGCGTCTCAGCTTTCCAGCCAGACGTCCCGCGCCCAGTGCCATACCGATTCCCAGGTTTCTTCGGCGATCAGCTCTTCTTCGGCCAACCACAGCACCACGGTGCCGTCTTCTTCGACCAGGTAGTAGTTGTCACCGTCCTGGCAGATCGGAATCATGCTGCGATCAACACCCGCATCCCAGGCATTGGCGGCAACGTCCGGCAGGTAGGTGTGGGATTGCGGGTCGGTAACGGTCACCGGCTCCAGGCTGCCGTAGACGACGTCGCTGACGGTCAGCAAAAACTCCCTGAAGACAAACGGAATGTCGATGAACAGCTGTTCTTCGATTTCCACCAGTTGATCTTCGTCGGGTAACTCCAAGGGGACCGGTACCGGTTCGTTGGCTTCACGCAGTTGTTCGATGATTTCTTCCACGTCCGGGATCCTCTTGCTTGATGGCGCGGTTTAGTTGGGGCGGTTTATACAGTAGCTCGCTATAGATGCAACCGCGAAATAGAAAACCCCAGCCGAGGCTGGGGTTTTTATTACAACATGCTTAACGCGGGAGGGGATCAGCCGTTCTGGCGGATACCGGCGACCAGCCAAGGCTGGTTCTCGCCCTGCGGACGTTCCATGTTCCAGCTTTCGCTGAACACTTCGCCCTGGTCGAAACGCGAGGTCTTCGACACACCGGTGAAGGTCAGGGTGGCGATGGTCTTGTCGGCCCGATCATCCACGCCGTCCAGTTGAACATTGAGGTTATCAATGTAGGTGGACTGGAAACCGTCGCCCAGATCGGCACGTTCGCGCTTGAGGAACTCCAGCAGTTGCGGAGTCACGAACTCGGCGATC
Organism: Pseudomonas sp. FW305-20; assembly: GCF_058788075.1. Taxonomy (NCBI): domain Bacteria; kingdom Pseudomonadati; phylum Pseudomonadota; class Gammaproteobacteria; order Pseudomonadales; family Pseudomonadaceae; genus Pseudomonas; species Pseudomonas sp. FW305-20. Next base: position 75,347 of record NZ_JBYTAJ010000006.1, read on the forward strand.
TTGTCCATTTCGTTAGCGTCCCAGTGCTGCTGCAGGGACTGGAAGTGGTTGCGGGCCGCTTCAATGAAGTTGTTCTCATTGAACCAGGCCGGAGCATTGATTACCGGACGAGCGGCAACCGGTGCTGCCGAGCCGCCGAAGATCGAGCCCATGGCCGCTGGCTTCTGCTCGAACACTTCACGCTGCATCGGGGCGCCAGCTGGAGCCATGTGCTCCTGCTGCTTGCGACGCCGAGCGGCGATGAAACGGAAGACCAGGAAGGCGATGACCGCCATGATCAGGATGTCGAAGATCTGCATGCCCTGGAAGCCGTCGCCCATGAACATGGAGGCCAGCAGGCCACCGGCCGCGATGCCGGCCAGAGGGCCGAGCCAGCGCGAAGCACCGCCGGCCTTGGCGGCAGCGCCCGCGGCACCGGCCGCGCCCGCAGTGGCGGCAGCACCACCTGCGGCAGAAGAAGGAGCCATTTGGCTGGTCTGGTGAGTCGGCGCAGCGCCGGAGCTCTTGCCGCCACCAAAGCGCTTGGCGGCATTGGCGTCGAGGCTCATCGTCAGGCCAATGCACAACGCCATGGCGATGCTAAGAAAACGTTTCATAAAGGGAATTCCCATTTGTGGAAGGCACGCGCGCCATGTTGCACAGCTGGAGTGTTACTGGCTAGCGGCAGAGTGTTTCGGGCTTTTGCCTGACAGGTTGTGTTCAGCTTCAGTCAGCGCAATAAGACCTGTTAGTTTTGGTCTGTAGGACGAGTGGATTAGTTCTGTAGGAAAAGCGACAAGCGCCGCTGCACGATCAAACTGTGGGAGCGAGCCTGCTCGCGAATAGTTGCAGCGCGGAATAGCAGAAACACCGCGTCATCGTTCATCGCGAGCAGGCTCGCTCCCACAGAAATGTCCCTGACGGTCGCTTTTAGATCGCTTCCAGCTTCGCGTAACCCAGCATCAACCACTTGCTGCCTTCGCTGAAGTTCACCTGCACCCGAGCCTGGGCCCCGGCGCCTTCGAAGTTCAGGATCACACCGTCGCCAAACACCGAATGCCGTACGGTCTGGCCGAGGCTGAACCCAGTGTCCGGGATCTCGCTACCGCCAAACAGGCTGCTGGAGCTCTGCTGCTGGCCGCCGCCGAACGGACGGCTGACACTGTTGGACAGCCGCACTTCCTGGATCAGGCCTTTCGGCACTTCACGTACGAAACGCGACACCTTGTTGTAAGTCTCGCTGCCGTACAGGCGTCGGGTTTCCGCATAGGTCATCACCAGGTTCTGCATGGCCCGGGTGATTCCGACGTAGGCCAAACGGCGCTCCTCTTCAAGACGACCCGGTTCTTCAAGGCTCATCTTGTGCGGGAACAGGCCTTCTTCCATGCCCACCAGGAACACGTAAGGGAATTCCAGGCCCTTGGCACTGTGCAAGGTCATCAGCTGAATGCTGTCTTCATGCTCGTCTGCCTGAGTATCTCCGGCCTCCAGTGACGCGTGACCGAGGAACGCCGCCAGTGGCGACAGGTCTTCGTCTTCTTCAGCATTTTCGAAGTTGCGCGCGGCGCTGACCAGTTCCTCAAGGTTTTCTACCCGTGCCTGGCCTTTCTCGCCTTTTTCCGCTTCGTGATAGGCGATCAGTCCGGACTGCTCGATGACAGTCTGGGTCATCAGATGCAGCGGCATATCCATGCACTTGGCGGCGAGGTTCTCGATCAACTCGATGAATGCGCCCAGCGCGCCGGCCGCACGGCCGGTCAGGCCTTTGTTAGCCACCAGCAGGCGCATGGCTTCCCACATCGACACATCGCTGTGGCGGGCATGGTCGCGGATCGCTTCAACGGTTTTCTCGCCGATACCGCGAGCCGGAACGTTGATCACCCGCTCCAGCGCTGCATCGTTGCCGCGACCTTCCAGCAAGCGCAGGTAGGCCATGGCGTTTTTGATTTCTGCCCGCTCGAAGAAGCGCTGGCCGCCATAAATGCGGTACGGAATACGCTCGCGTAGCAAGGCTTCTTCCAAAACGCGTGATTGGGCGTTGGAACGGTACAAAATCGCGATATCGCTACGGGCCAAGCCGGTTTTCAGCGCGCTTTCGATGGTTTCCACCACGTAGCGTGCTTCATCGTGTTCGTTGAACGCGGCGTATAGATTGATCGCTTCGCCTTCGCCGCCGTCGGTCCACAGCTCTTTGCCCATCCGTCCCGTGTTGTTGGCGATCAGGGCGTTGGCAGCCTTGAGAATCCCGGCAGTGGAGCGGTAGTTCTGCTCTAGACGAATGGTTTCGGCATCCGGGAAGTCGTCGGAATACTGATAGATGTTCTCGATTTTCGCGCCGCGCCAGCCGTAGATCGACTGATCGTCGTCGCCGACCACCATCAGGCTGTCGCCGCCCTTGGCCAACAGCCGCAACCAGGCGTATTGCACGGCGTTGGTGTCCTGGAACTCGTCCACCAGAATGTGCCGGAAGCGCTTCTGATAATGGGCGAGCAGGCCCGGATGATCGCGCCACAGATCGAGGGCGCGCAGCAGCAGTTCGGAGAAGTCGATCACGCCAGCGCGCAGGCACGCGGCCTCGTAGGCTTCATAAATGCTGCGCATGGTCGCCAGGAACAGGTCGCCGCTGGCTTGAATATGTTGCGGGCGCAGACCTTCGTCTTTCTGCCCGTTGATGAACCACTGGGCCTGACGGGCCGGCCAGCGCTGCTCGTCCAGGCCCAGCTCGCGGATCACCCGCTTGACCAGTCGTTGCTGGTCGTCGCTGTCGAGAATCTGGAACGTCTGGCTCAGGCCGGCTTCCTGCCAGTGCGCCCGCAACAAGCGGTGCGCCAGGCCGTGGAAGGTGCCGACCCACATGCCGGCCGGGTTGATACCCATCAGTTGCTCGATGCGGTGACGCATCTCCGCAGCGGCCTTATTGGTGAAAGTCACCGACAGGATTGAGTGGGGCGAGGCGTTTTCGACCTGGATCAACCAGGCGATACGGTGCACCAGCACTCGGGTTTTACCGGAACCAGCACCGGCCAGGACCAACTGACGACCCACGCGGGCAGCTACGGCCTGGCGTTGGGCATCGTTGAGGGAGTTCAGCAGAAGGGAGAGATCATCGCGCATCGGGGCATTCTAGGGGGCGGCGTCACACCGGGCAAACCCTGCATTGTTTTAGCCGATGAAAGATAAGTGCAGGACGACCGGTCAGTCACTGGCTGCAAGCGTTGGCGGGGCTCGCTTGGCTGCTTTTACACGGGGACCAGGCAGTCGATACTTTGGTCTATTTATCATCCGGGGCAGTTTGGCCGGGGCATTTGCTTGTGTATGCTCCGTCGACGTTTCGGGCTCATGCTCATCATTATAAGAACAAGAACATTGCCTATGACCCTCAGCACCGACCTGTCGGGCCCCGTTGTGGAACCCCGGGTTATCCGCAAACAGTACGCCATGGAAATGGCGGTCGAACGCACGCGTCTGCTTTATCAGGGCTCGTTGCTGCCCACGTTATTCATGTTGATCAACGGTCTGGTCTGCGCTGGCTTGCTTTGGAGCCCGCAGCGCTACTTCCTGGTCAGCGTCTGGCTGGTGTGGCTGTTGTCGCTGGTGGCGCTGCGGGTGATTCAGGTCGCGGCCTTCGATTCGGCGATACCCAACCGTCAGGCCCATCCGATCTGGCGCCGCATGTTTTTGCTGGGTTCGGCCATGACCGGCCTGACCTTGGCCGGCGCCGGCATTGCGTTGGTGCCCGCCGATAACTTCATGCAACAAGCCTGGGTGTTCGGCCTGATCGGCGCCGCCGCCCTTTCGGCCAGCGTTGCCTATGCGGTCAGTCTGCCGGCGTTCCTGTCCTTTACTTTGCCCTGTCTGTTGCCGGCCATTGGCTATCTGTTCTGGGGCGGCGATGAACAGAGTCAGGGCTGGGGCTGGTTCGGCCTGATTTTGCTCGGCGCATTAAGTGTGGTCGCCTGGCAGGTCAATCGGCTCATCAATAACGGTCTGTTACGGCGCTTCCAGAATCAGGCGCTGATCGAACACTTGCAGCAGGCTCAAAACTGCAGCGACCAGCTCAATCAAAAGCTGGCCAAGGAAATCGACCAGCGTCGTCGTGCCGAAGACGAGTTGCGGCAAATTCAGATCGAGCTGGAAAGCCGTGTCGCCCAGCGCAGCCTGGAACTGGATGCCGCCAACCAGGCCCTGAGCAAGAGTGAAGCGCGTCTCGCCCTGGCGTTGAAGGCCAGTGAATTGGGCTTGTGGGACTGGAACCTGCAAACCGACGAAGTTCATCACACCCAGCTTCAGGAGCTGTTTGGCCTGGAACCGGAACTCGTGACGGCAATGCTTCGCCACCTCAAGCCGCGGCTGCACCCCGATGACTTGCCGTCGCTCAAGCGCGCGCTGGTCGAGCATTTGAAAGGCCGCAGCGACGACTATCAGATTGAGTACCGCGTCCGCCACGGCGATGGCCATTGGGTCTGGATCGAGGACCGAGGTCGGGCGGTTGAGCGCGGCGAAAATGGCCGGGTGATCCGCATGGTCGGTACCCGTCGCGACATCAGCGTCAGCAAGGCTCTGGAAGAGCAACAACAACTGGCCGCAACGGTGTTCGAAGCCGCCAGTGAAGGCATCGTGATTTTCGATCCGAATTACGCGTTGATCGCGGTCAATCAGGCCTTCAGCCGGGTCACCGGCTATGACACTGACGACATGATCGGACGCAACGTGGTCGAGTTGCCGTGCAGCCGCGATGCCCGCCGACACTACGCTGCGATTCGTCAGGCGCTGGAGCAGCACGGCAGTTGGCAGGGCGAGTTGGTCGAAACCCGCAAGAATGGCGAGTTGTATCCGCAATGGTTGCAACTGAACGCGGTGCGCGATGCTCGGGGAAATGTAAGCCATATCGTAGGCTTCTTCGCCGATCTATCGGCCCGGCGCGAATCCGAGGAGCGCATGCGTTACCTGGCGCATTACGATGAATTGACGGGGCTGGCTAACCGTTCACTGTTCCGCGAGCGGCTAAACGAGGCTCATCAGCGGGTGCGCCAGGGCGGTTACCGCAGTCTGGCGTTGCTGCACATCAATCTGGACCGTTTCAAGCTGCTCAACGACAGCCTTGGCCATGAAATCGCCGACCAGCTCTTGCAGAAAATGGCCCGGCGGTTGGTCAATGCATTACCTGAGGCAGACACCATCGCTCGCTTGTCCGGCGATGAGTTTGCCGTTTTGTTCAATGCCTACGGCAACCTGTCTAGCCTGGCGCGGGTGGCGACCCGACTGTCGTCCAAGCTGCGTTTGCCGATCACTGTCGAGGGCCATGAACTGGTGGTTAGCGCGTCCATGGGCATCAGTCTGTTGCCGGACAACGCGCGAGAAATCTCCGCGCTGGTTCATCAGTCCAACATGGCGATGCAGCATGCCAAGCACTTGGGCGGAAATAACTTCCAGTTTTACACCGACAGCCTGCAAGCCAGCACGCTGGAGCGTTTGCAGCTGGAAAACCAGCTGCGTAAGGCCATCGAAGAGAAGCAGTTGAAGGTGTTTTACCAACCGAAGTTGTGCCTCGCCACGGGGCGGTTGAATGCCGCCGAAGCGCTGGTGCGCTGGGATCATCCAACGATGGGCCGTGTGCCGCCAGGGGATTTTATTGGCCTGGCCGAGGAAACCGGGTTGATCGGCCCGATCGGCGAGTTCGTGTTGCGTCAGGCCTGCTGGCAAGCCTGCGAGTGGCAGCGTCAGGGGCTTGCGCCGATTCGGGTGTCGGTGAATCTGTCGGTGCATCAATTGCGTCAGGGTAAGTTGGTCAGCCTGGTGCGTCAGGTGCTGGAGGAAACCGGTCTGGCGCCGCACTACCTCGAACTGGAACTCACCGAAAGCCAGTTGCTGGACAGCGTCGAGCACATCATCGCGACCTTCCAGCAATTGCGTGATTTGGGGGTCAAGTTGGCGATTGATGACTTTGGCACCGGGTATTCGTCTCTGAGTTACCTCAAGCGCATCCCTGTGGATTACGTGAAGATCGATCAGGCATTTATCCGCGGTCTGGGGGAGGGTAGCGAGGATGCGGCGATCACCCGGGCAATTATTGCCATGGCGCACGGCTTGTCGCTCAAAGTGGTGGCCGAGGGTGTGGAGCGGGCAGAACAGTTGGCGTTTTTGAAAGCCGAGCACTGCGATGAAGTGCAGGGCTATTTGATTAGTCGCCCGGTCGAGGCCGATGGCCTGGCGGCGCTGTTGCGTGCGGACGCGAAACCCTTGTAAGGGCTACATGGAGCGCATGTGGCGTGAAATGGGGACATCGAGTTACGCATTGAGCAGGCAAAAAGCCGATTCATGTAGTATAACTACAAGCGTGCTACATCCCCGGCACCTGCCAATAACAAAGAGTCCAGCCCTTTGAATCTGCTGCAACACATCGCCCAGTCACGCCACCTCTTACGCAAGTCGGAGCTCAAGGTCGCCGACCACGTGCTGCTTGATCCTGCGGCGGTGATGCACAGCTCCATGGCCGACCTGGCCCACAACGTGGGCATCAGCGAGCCGACCATCGTGCGCTTCTGTCGCGCCATCGGTTGCTCCGGTTTCCAGGACTTGAAGCTGAAACTGGCACAGAGCCTGGCTGCCGGCGCGAGCTTCGGTCAGTTCGCGATTCATGAAGACGACTCGGTCGCTGACTACAGCCTGAAAATCTTCGACACCACCCTGCACACGCTGATGGAGGTTCGCGAGAAGCTTGATCCGGTGGAGTTGCAGCGTGCCGTGTCGTTGATGTCGCAGGCCCAGCGGGTCGAGTTCTATGGCTTTGGCGCGTCGGGCGCAGTGGCGGCCGATGCCCAGCATAAGTTCTTCCGTTTGCTGCTGACGGCGGCGGCGTATTCCGACCCGCACATGCAAGCGATGTCGGCGGTCACGTTGAAACCGACCGATGTGGCGATCTGTATTTCCCAGTCCGGGCGTTCCAAAGATTTGTTGATCACCGCCAATCTGGTGCGCGAAAGCGGCGCTTCGCTGATTACCTTGTGCCCGAGCCAGACACCGCTGGCCGAACTGTCGACCGTCAACCTGGCGATCGATGTGCACGAAGACACCGAGATCTATACGCCGCTGACCTCGCGCATTGCCCACCTGGTGGTGATCGACGTATTGGCAATGGGCGTGGCCATGGCGCGCGGGCCGAGCCTGGTCAATCACCTCAAGAGCGTCAAGCGCAGCCTGCGCAGCTTGCGGTTGTCGCCTAAATCGGTAAAAGCGCTGGACGATTGATTCTTCTGGAATTGTGGTGAGGGGGCTTTCCCCCGTTGGGTCGCGCAGCGGCCCCAAAATCTTTGCGACTGCTGCGCAGCCGAACGGGGGCAAGCCCCCTCGCCACAGAACAACGTTCATCTCCCTGTAACCCGCCCGCCGCCAAACCGTCATCCCTCGCGCCTATCTTGAAACTCCCGTAAACGCCTTGGGAGACTCGAAATGGCCCAGCCCTACGAAGAACGCAACAGCGCCGTCAGAACCCGTCGTCAGCAGGAAGACCAGCGCCGCATGGAATTTCGCCGCGCTATCGAAGATCGCTGCGAACGTCGCCAACTGCTGGCCGAGATCGGTGATTTCCCTGAGCTGGAACTCAACTACTGGCAGGCGGCACCGGCAGCTTCCCGTCGAAGCGCTCAACCAGCGCGCTGATCTGCACCCGCTCACTGCGAATAAACGCAAGGAATGCGTGCGCCACTGGTGACAGCCGTTTTGCCTTGGCTTGCACCAGGCACCAGCTGCGGTACAACGGCAGCTCTTCGACTGGCAGCTCGACCAACCCGCCGGTCGCCAACTCAAGGTTCAGGGCGTGGCGCGTCAACAGCGCCACGCCCAGACCCGCCACCACACATTCACGCTGAGCCTCAGCTGACGAGACTTCCTGGGTCTGGTTGAAGTGCACGCGCTTCTCTTTGAAATATTCTTCGCAAGCCAGCCGCGTCCCGGAGCCGGATTCGCGCATCAGCAGTGTGTAGGGTTCAAGATCCTGCAAGCGCAGCGGGCCCATGTGGCACAGCGGATGATCCGGCGGCGCCACAGCAACGATCGGGTTGTTGAGGAATGGCAAGAACTCCAGCCCCATGTCCTGCGGCACCATGGACATGATCACCAGGTCGTCGCGGTTGTCCGACAGGCGTCGAATGACCTGGCCGCGATTGACCACCGTCAGTTGCAGGTTCACTTCCGGATGCTGGCGCTTGAACGCGGCAAACAGATGCGGCACGAAATACTTGGCGCTGGATTCCACTGCCAGCTTCAGTTGTCCTTGCAGCGATCCCTGCATGTCTGAAAGCTGCATATCGAGGTTTTCTAGCCGCCCGAAAATATCCCGGCTGGCACGTTGGAGGGCTTCGGCTGCCTCGGTCATGTAGAGCTTTTTGCCGACGTAATCGAACAAAGGCTGACCAATCAGCTCTTCAAGTTGACGAATCTGTAGGCTCACGGCAGGTTGTGTGAGAGACATTTCATCGGCTGCTCGGCTGTAGGAGCGCAAATCACAGACTTCATTGAAGATCTGTAATTGACGTAATGTCATACGCATCAAGGACTTACGCATTTTATTGGCTCTCTCGACGCAGGCTGATGGCTCAACTATAAGTCTTTACTTATGACTGACCCAATTATTAATCATTTTTGTTAATCCCTTGTGGGGGCTAGTGTGGGGCTGCGACTGAATCGAAACATTTGGTCACGCGTCGACCTGGTCTAGCAGGTCGTGGGTACCACCGGCTCAAGGGAACCTCCAAGTGATAAAAAAGATCCTGATCGCCAACCGTGGTGAGATTGCCGTACGAATCGTGCGTGCCTGCGCCGAGATGGGCATTCGCTCGGTCGCGATCTATTCCGACGCCGACCGCCATGCGCTGCATGTGAAGCGTGCGGACGAGGCCCACAGCATCGGTGCCGAGCCACTGGCCGGCTACCTGAATGCGCGCAAGCTGGTGAATCTGGCTGTGGAAACCGGTTGTGATGCGCTGCACCCCGGCTACGGCTTCCTCTCGGAAAACGCTGAACTGGCAGATATCTGCGCCGAACGCGGCATCAAGTTCATCGGTCCATCGGCTGAAGTGATTCGCCGCATGGGCGACAAGACTGAAGCCCGTCGCAGCATGATCAAGGCTGGCGTACCCGTTACCCCGGGCACCGAAGGCAACGTCGCGGATATCGCGGAAGCTTTGATCGAAGGCGATCGCATCGGTTATCCGGTGATGCTCAAGGCGACTTCCGGTGGCGGTGGCCGCGGTATCCGTCGCTGCGACAGCCGAGAAGAACTTGAACAAGCATTCCCGCGAGTTATTTCCGAAGCCACCAAGGCTTTCGGTTCGGCGGAAGTGTTCCTGGAAAAATGCATCGTCAATCCGAAGCACATCGAAGCGCAGATCCTCGGCGACAGCTTTGGCAACGTGGTGCATTTGTTCGAGCGTGACTGCTCGATCCAGCGTCGCAACCAGAAGCTCATCGAGATCGCCCCGAGCCCGCAACTGACCCCTGAACAGCGCGCCTACATCGGCGACCTGTCGGTGCGCGCAGCCAAGGCCGTGGGTTACGAGAACGCTGGCACCGTGGAGTTCCTGCTCGCCGAGGGCGAGGTGTACTTCATGGAGATGAATACCCGGGTGCAGGTGGAACACACCATCACCGAAGAAATCACCGGCATCGACATCGTTCGCGAGCAGATCCGCATCGCCTCCGGCCTGCCGCTTTCGGTGAAACAGGAAGACATCCAGCACCGCGGTTTCGCGCTGCAATTCCGGATCAACGCCGAAGACCCGAAAAACAACTTCCTGCCGAGCTTTGGCAAGATCACCCGTTACTACGCACCCGGCGGTCCCGGCGTGCGTACCGACACGGCGATCTACACCGGTTACACCATTCCACCGTTCTACGACTCCATGTGTCTGAAATTGGTGGTGTGGGCGCTGACTTGGGAAGAGGCGATGGACCGTGGCTTGCGCGCCCTCGACGACATGCGTCTGCAAGGGGTCAAGACCACCGCCGCGTACTACCAGGAAATCCTGCGCAACCCGGAATTCCGTAGCGGTCAGTTCAACACCAGCTTCGTTGAAAGCCATCCTGAACTGACCAACTACTCGATCAAGCGCAAACCCGAAGAGCTGGCCCTGGCCATCGCCGCCGCCATCGCCGCCCACGCAGGCCTGTGAGGAATAGAACAATGAGCAAGAAAATCCACGTTACCGACACAATCCTGCGCGACGCCCACCAATCGCTTCTCGCGACCCGCATGCGCACCGAAGACATGCTGCCGATTTGCGACAAGCTCGACAAAGTCGGCTACTGGTCGCTGGAATGCTGGGGCGGCGCGACCTTCGACGCCTGCGTCCGCTTCCTCAAGGAAGACCCGTGGGAGCGTCTGCGCCAACTGCGCGCGGCCTTGCCTAACACTCGCCTGCAAATGCTTCTGCGTGGCCAAAACCTGCTGGGCTACCGCCACTACAGCGACGACGTGGTCAGAGCCTTCGTCGCCAAGGCCGCGGTCAACGGCATCGACGTGTTCCGCATCTTCGATGCGATGAACGACGTGCGTAACCTGCGAGTCGCCATCGAAGCGGTGAAAGCAGCTGGCAAACACGCCCAGGGCACCATCGCCTACACCACCAGCCCGGTGCACACCATCGAGGCGTTCGTGGCGCAAGCCAAGCAAATGGAAGCCATGGGTTGCGACTCGGTGGCGATCAAGGACATGGCAGGCCTGCTGACGCCGTACGCTACCGGCGAACTGGTCAAGGCATTGAAATCCGAGCAATCGCTGCCCGTGTTCATTCACTCGCACGACACCGCTGGTTTGGCCGCGATGTGCCAACTCAAGGCCATCGAAAACGGTGCCGACCACATCGATACCGCGATCTCCAGCTTCGCCTCGGGCACCAGTCACCCAGGCACCGAGTCGATGGTCGCCGCCCTTAAAGGCAGCGAGTTCGACACCGGACTGAATCTGGAGCTGCTGCAAGAGATCGGTCTGTACTTCTACGCCGTGCGCAAAAAGTACCACCAGTTCGAAAGCGAGTTCACCGCTGTCGACACCCGTGTTCAAGTCAACCAGGTACCGGGCGGGATGATTTCCAACCTGGCCAACCAGTTGAAAGAGCAGGGCGCCCTGAACCGCATGAGCGAAGTGCTGGCGGAAATCCCGCGCGTGCGTGAAGACCTCGGCTTCCCGCCGCTGGTGACCCCGACCTCGCAGATCGTCGGCACCCAGGCGTTCTTCAACGTGCTTGCCGGTGAGCGCTACAAGACCATCACCAACGAAGTGAAGCTTTACCTGCAAGGCGGTTATGGCAAGGCGCCGGGCACCGTGAATGAAAAACTGCGTCGTCAGGCGATCGGCAGCGAAGACGTGATCGACGTGCGTCCGGCTGACCTGCTCAAGCCGGAAATGACCAAGCTGCGTGCCGAAATCGGCGCCGTGGCCAAGTCTGAAGAAGACGTGCTGACCTATGCCATGTTCCCGGACATCGGGCGCAAGTTCCTCGAAGAGCGTGCCGCCGGCACCCTGACTCCAGAAGTGCTGCTGCCGATTCCTGAAGCAGGCGGTGTGACCTCGGCCGGTGGCGAAGGCGTGCCGACCGAGTTCGTCATCGACGTCCACGGCGAAACTTACCGCGTCGACATCACCGGTGTGGGCGTCAAGGCTGAAGGCAAGCGTCACTTCTACCTGTCTATCGACGGCATGCCGGAAGAAGTGGTGTTCGAACCGCTCAACGAATTCGTCAGCGGCGGCAGCAGCAAGCGCAAGCAAGCCACTGCACCGGGCCACGTCAGCACCACCATGCCGGGCAACATCGTCGACGTGCTGGTCAAGGAAGGCGACACCGTGAAGGCCGGCCAGGCCGTGCTGATCAGCGAAGCGATGAAGATGGAAACCGAAGTGCAATCGGCCATCGCCGGCAAAGTCACCGCCATCCATGTGGCCAAGGGCGACCGGGTGAACCCGGGCGAAATCCTGATCGAGATCGAAGGCTGAGTTAACAGCCTCGATACACTGCTTTAAACCTCGGGGGGGCATGTGCTCCCCTTTTTTCGCCCCGGGTTTTTGACTGTCAGAAACTCATTCGCCACTGACCCGTGACGCCGTGGTTTCGGCTGTCGGTGCCGACCTCGCCAGTGAGGCCGACGCCCAGGGTGTGTTTTGCTGACAACCCAAGGTCCAGCCCGGCATCGACCAGCAGACTGTCACGGTCCAGCGACGCGCCGGAAACGCTGAAGTTTTTTCCGCCCGTCACCAATCGTTGGCGGGTATCGCTGTAGATGTCCCCGTACGTGTGTTTCCAGCCGGCACTGAACCGCGGTGTCAGTTGCATGCCGTTATCCAGCGTGTTGAGTTTCGCCAATCGCAGGCCGAATGTGCTGTTCAAATTGTTCTGCGTTTGACCCTGTACCTTCAGCGCCGCTGCGCCACCTTTTTCTGTGTAGGTGTCGCGCTGATAGCGTTGGTAACCCAGGCTGGCAAACGGTTCGATGCTGACGTTCGCCCGGCCCAGGTTGTAACCCAATTCTGCAAAGGCCTGCTGGGTGTTGGCATCGTAACGGCCTTCGGGGCGGTCGCTGAAACCTCTGAAGGCAACCCGGCGTTTAGTGCTGCCGTCGTGGTTGCTATAGGTCGCGCCCAGGCGCAGGGACATTGGTCCGTTTTGCCGCAGGGCATAAGCGCCCAAATGCCAGCTGTCGAGATCGCCGTCGAGTCCTCGACTATCCAGGCGCGTCTCGGATTTACCGCTCATTACACCGATGCGCCATTCCTCATCGATGCCCCAATCCGCTCCCAGTACCAGGCCGTGGGTTGTGTGTTTCAGAGCATCGTAGTCGCGATCCAGCGTCCCACCGTGACCCAATGCTTGCAGCCAGACCCGGCCATTGTCTTCACTGCCGGCGGCCAGGCGTGGTGCATTGCGCTTGCTGGAATTGATGTAGCTATTGGCGCTGTCCAGCTGACGCATGGCCGAGAGCATGGTGGCGCTGATTGGGCTGTCACTGTTCAGGGTCGCTTTTGCAAGGTTGGCGTTTTGGCCGCCAGCCAGCTGTTCGATGGCAATAGATGCCGTTTGTTTGTCAGCGCTGAGCAGGGCGACGACAGCTGCGTTTGTTGGGCTGGATGCCTTTGGCACTGTGGCGACGGGATTGGTAACAGGAGGTTGAGTTGCGGCTGCGACGGGCTGGTCGGTGATGGGTGGCGAAGCGGCTGTGACGGGCTGTTCGGTGGTATGCGGCGTTGCGGCTATCGAAGGTTTTTCAGCGGTAGTTGTTGGTGTGGTGACCTGAACGGATGTGTCGGGACTCGCAGGTGGATTCGGAGCTACAGCAACGGAGGATGCTTGAGGTATGTCCGTTGGCTCTTCAATGCTTTGGGCGACTTCCTTCCCGTTATCCGTGGTTGCGACATTTTCGATCGGCACATCGTTACGGAGGAGGATCAGGTCGACCTTCTTTTCTTGGTAATCGAGCTTGGGCGTTAAGAAGGCAAGGTTATTGATGACTTTCCCAAATTCCCCTTCGACTTTACTGGCAGCAAGGATGGTGTTTTCGCTGAGTAACGGGTAGTCACCCGGTGCTGCAACGATATTCAGTGTGGCGCCGCCGAGGTCGGCGGTGCCACCGACTAATATCGTTTCACTTTTACGGTCGGGATTGACCTCGTAGGTTAGCTCGGCAGTTTTGGAGAGATTCAAGTCACCTCTAACTTTCGGTGCTCCGTGCAAACCGTCGACAGAAAGCTTTCCGTTTACCGTCAGGGAACCCGTTACACCGTTGCCCGCAAAGGCACCTTTTTCATTGATAACTACGTCGCCTTCGATAGTTCCAGGATTGTTCAGCGTGCCGCCTGATTGCACGGTTGCGCTGCCGCCAATCCTTCCGTTGTTGACAAGCGTTCCTTGGGACAATGCCCCGCCCTGGATATCTCCGTTATTTATTAGCGTTGCTTTTGAACGTATCAAGACACCGGTATTGAAATCACCGGAACCATTCATGGTCCAAGTGCTTCGTTTGAGTTCCAGGCCTTCAAAACGACGACTCTCACCTAGCGTGCCACCGCTCGCGGTATCAAGTTGCAGGAAGTTGATGCCGCCACCACCGTCAATCAATCCTGCAAGGGCTCCGCGGCCAGACACAATGACCAGATCATCTCCATCGCCGAATTTTCGATCAATACCATCCGATGCTTTGCCAATGGTGTTTTTGTCGGTGGCGGGATCATTGATAAATGCGTCCATCGCCGCGATGAGCTGCTCTGGCGTTGCACCCGAAGGAATGGCGTCGAAGGATAGTTGCTGGGCAAGCGAAATTTGAGTGCAACCCAGCGTAAGCGCAACGGCCAGCGCCAGGTGTTTTGGTCGGAATTTGTGTTGAGCGGACATCGAGTACGGCCTCGTTTGAAAGGAGGCCAAACTCTAAGAGGCAGGCTATAGGTACTGATGTCAGCTGCTTCCCTCAGGCTTGCGGGGGTTGTCAGAAGGTTGTGTAGAAAATTGCCAGCCTCCTGAGGATGGTGGATTTTACCTGTTCTGGCTGACGCTTTTTCTTACAACAAATAGAGATATGGTCGGCTATCGCAAACTCGGAAACTCATCTGCCTTTCACTAGCTACGGCTCAAATACGCCTTCCCATAATGCCGCTCCATCCGCGCCTGAATCAGCTCCAGCCCAATCGACATCAGCCAGTAAATCACCGCTGCCGTCGTCAGCATCTCGATGTAGCGATAACTCGAGCGTCCATACGATTGCGCCAGAAACATCACCTCCCAAACCCCCATCACCGAGATCAGTGACGAGTCTTTGAGCATTGAGATGAATTGGTTGGTGGTTGGCGGGATGATGGTGCGCATGGCCTGGGGCAGGGTGACGCGCCAGAAGATCACGGTTTCACGCATGCCCAGCGCCAGGGATGCTTCGCGTTGGCCGTGGGGGACGCCGAGGATGCCTGCGCGGAAGATTTCGCTCAGGTACGCGCCGTAGTTGAGCGACAGGGCGATGATACCGGCGGCGATGGCGCCCGGGACGATGCCGAGTTGTGGCAAGCCGAGGTAGATCAGCAGGATCTGGATCAGCAGCGGTGTGCCACGGAAGAACGAGGCATAGAAGCTCGCAATACCGAAGGCCACAGCACTTTTCGACAGCCGCGCCAGGGCGGTGATGAAGCCCAGCAGCGAAGAGGTCACGATCGAGCACAGGCACAGAAACAACGTCAGTGCCGCGCCCTGCAGGAAGCCGTTGGGCGCCAGGTGCAGGCCGATCAGGTTCGGCAGTTTGTCGAGGATGATCGAGAACTTCAGGTCGAAGCTCAGGAAGAAACTGGCGAACAAGCCGAGCATCACTGCCCAGGTCAGGTACAGCCGCGTGCGGAAACCGAAGATCCGTTGCAGTCGCGACTCAGCCACCGGTTGCGGCGGCTGGGGAGGTGTTGGGAAAGAAGTCATTTACTGATGTCGGCGCCGATCCATTTTTGCGACAGCTTGCTCAGGGTGCCGTCCTGTTTGAGCTGAACGAAGACTTCACGCACTTTGGCGTCCCACTGGGCGTCGCCTTTTTCAATGGCCACCGAGTTCGGCTCCGAGTACAGCGGCTCGCCGGCGAGCTTGAAGCGTTTGTCTTCGGTCAGGCGCGGCTGGGCGGTGACAAGGTTGGTGAGGATCGCGTCCAGTCGAACGCCAGTGCCCAGGCCCAAGTCCTGGAATGCCACATTGTCAGTGTCATACGGCGCAATCTGCACGTCCTCGAACGGGTACTGCAATTGCGTGTCTTCGGCGCCTTCGATCACCAGGTTCTTGTTCAGGTAGCTTTCGTAGCTGGAGGCGCTGGTGAGACCGACTTTCTTGCCGCTCAGGTCCTTGGCGCCGTGGATGCTGTCGTCCTTGGCGTTGACCACAATCACCGCTGGCGAGGCGTAGTATTCAACCGGGAAATCGAAGACTTCGGCGCGGGCCTTGCTCGGGGTCATGGAGCAGATGCAGATGTCGTAGCGCCCACTCCAGCGGCCGGCGGCGATCACGTCCCAGGACGGGGTTTCGAGGCGCAGTTTGACGCCCAGTTTGTCTGCCACGGCCTTGGCCACATCGACGTCGAATCCATCGAGCTGGTTCTGATCATTGAGGAACGAGAAGGGTGGATAGCTTTCCATCAACACGCCCACGAGCTCTTTCTTTTTTTCGACGCGATCCAGCGTGGCGCCGCCAAAGGCTTGGGTGGAGGCAGCCAGAATCGTCAGGCCCAGGGCCAGTAGCGGTTGGAATTTCACAGTCGATCCCTGATAAAAAAGAGGTTGTTATTAACCGGATGGTGCGTATTAAATAGTTATAAGAACGACTCCGATAGTGAGTTATTTTCATAAGCTTATGAGTGAAAAGCATATGGGCGCAGCAAGCACGGTAATTCTGGATGGCGGTATGGGTCGTGAGTTGCAGCGTCGAGGCGCGCCGTTCAGACAGCCCGAGTGGTCGGCGCTGGCCTTGAGCGAAGCGCCGCAAGCGGTAGAGGCAGTGCACACGGCTTATATCGAAAGCGGTGCGAACGTGATCACCAGCAACAGTTACGCGGTGGTGCCGTTTCACATTGGCGAAGAACGTTTTGCAGCAGAAGGGCAGGCGCTCGCGGCGTTGGCCGGTGAGCTGGCGCGGCGCGCTGTAGAAGCTTCAGGCAAAGCGGTGCGTGTGGCCGGCTCATTGCCGCCACTGTTTGGGTCCTACCGTCCGGACCTTTTCGATGCTGCCCGGGCGACTGAATTGTTGGCGCCGCTGGTGAAGGGGTTGGCGCCTCATGTCGATCTGTGGCTGGCGGAAACCCAGAGCTCGATCGTTGAAGCGCGAGCGATCCACGCCGGTCTGCCAACGGACGGCAAGCCGTTCTGGCTGTCGTTTACCCTGAAGGATGAAGACACGGACGAAGTGCCGCGTTTGCGTTCGGGTGAGCCGGTGGCTGAAGCCGCAGCCGTGGCGGCTGAGCTGGGCGTCGAGACGTTGCTGTTCAATTGCAGCCAGCCAGAGGTGATCGGTGCTGCGATTGATGCCGCGCGGGAAACCTTCAAGCGTTTGGGGGTGAAAATTCACATCGGCGCCTACGCTAATGCCTTCCCGCCGCAACCGAAAGAGGCCACGGCCAATGACGGTCTGGACCCGCTGCGCGAAGACCTCGATCCGCCGGGTTATTTGCAATGGGCGGCAGACTGGAAAGAACGCGGCGCCAGTCATTTGGGTGGTTGCTGCGGGATCGGGCCGGAGCATATTGCGGTGCTTGCCCAGAAATTGGCGTGAAGCCAATCGCGAGCAGGCTCGCTCCCACATTGGATTGGGGCTGGTCACAATTTTGTGGTCAACCCAAAACCCTGTGGGAGCGAGCCTGCTCGCGATGGTGTCCGTCCAGGCGCCGCTGATTTACCCGCGACACTCGGCCAGGGTTTTCACCTGCCCCGAATCCGTCTGGTTCTCATCGGACAGCCAGCGCTCAAACCCCGCCCCGATTGCCGGCCATTCCGAGTCGAGAATCGAATACCAAGCCGTGTCCCGATTTTGCCCCTTGACCACCATGTGCTGGCGAAACACCCCTTCAAAACTGAACCCCAGCCGCTCGGCCGCGTATTTGGAGCGGGCGTTGCCGTTGTTGCACTTCCACTCCAGCCGCCGATAACCCAGCGCAAAGGATTCCTTGGCGAGCAAGTAAACCGCCTCGGTGCTTTTCGGCGAGCGCTGCATCGGCGCACCGAAAGTGACATGGCCGATCTCGATCCGGCCTTGTGAAGGAACAATCGACATCAAACTGAGGAGGCCTTGCACATCGCCGCTGGCACGGTCGATCACGCTGAAGAAATACGGATCGCTATTGGCCGCATGATTGTTCAGCCAATCGTTGAACGCGCTGCGCTCCGGGAAAGGCCCATAAGGCAAATAGTCCCAGAGTTTCGGGTCGGAGCCGGGGCCTTGCAGGGCTTTCCACAATCCGTCGGCATGACGCGCCGGATCGAGTTTTTCCAGGCGGATGAAACGCCCTTCGAGGGTTTGGACGGATGGCGCCGGAACGCCTTTCCAGTCGGCGAGTGAAATCGACATGCTGTTCTCCTTGAACCTTACAGGGCTTTGCGAAACTGGATAAAACCGGGGCGTTCGGCGATGCGCTCGTAGAGCTGGATCGCGGTGGCGTTGGTTTCGTGGGTCAGCCAGTGGACCTTGCAGCAACCGTCCTCTTTGGCTGTGGCGTAAACGTATTCGATCAACTGCCGGCCGACGCCAGTGCCGCGGGTTTCAGGCGTTACCAACAGGTCTTGCAGGTAGCAGGAGTTTTCGATGCTCCAGTTCGAGCGATGGTAGATGAAGTGCACCATGCCCACCGCTTTGCCGTCGGCCCAGGCCAGCGCGGCATGGGTCGGCTCGCTCGGGTCGAGCAGGCGCTGCCAGGTGCTTTGGGTGACGGGCTCAGGCAGTTCGGTGTTGTAGAAGCGCAGGTACGCTTGCCACAAGGGCAACCAGGCGGCGTGCTCGTCGGCGGTGACCTGGCGGATGTCGATCTGACTCATGTTCATTCCTTAACGCATCAAGTGGGCGAGGGCCTGGTCGTGCACATCAGGGCTGGCGGCAAGCCCCTCGCGCACTCCGGTGATGTCTGCGGCGTTGCGGTTCTGGCTGAGCTTGCGTTTGCCTTCCAGGCGCTGGATCGGCAAGGCAAAACCGACGATGGCCTTGAGCATCCCGTCAATGTAGTCAGCGGGGGCATCAGCGACTTTCCATGGATTGGCGCGACCCGCTTCATGACGATCGGTCAGTGCACTGACCAGAGTGCGCAGGCGATCGGTGTCGGTGAACACTTCGGCCGTGCCGTATGCATGCACGGCAACGTAGTTCCAGGTCGGCACGACTTTGCCGTGCTCGGCCTTGCTCGGGTAAAACCCAGGGCTGATGTAAGCGTCGGCACCGGCAAAAATCACCAGGGCTTCGGCGCCGTTTTGCAGTTCCTTCCATTGCGGATTGGCCTTGGCGAAGTGTCCATAAAGGGTGCCATTCGGGCCTTGGTCCGAACTCAGCAGCAGCGGTAAATGGCTGGCTTGCAGACCTTGTTCCCCATAGGTGACCAACACCGCGAGGCGGGTGCCGAGTATCTGCTGGTGCAGTTCATGCAAATCATCGATGGCAAAGTTGCTGGGCGTGTACATGGAGATTTTCCTTGGCGAATGCCTGCATCCTAGGCAGGCTATTGGTCTGTTGTAAGAGCCATTAACGACCAATTTCATAGGTCCATTGCCATGACCCGCGAGCCACTGTCCTTGTCATTCAACCCGGCGGGTATCGAACTCGATCGCCGTCAGGGTTTGAGTCGTCAGCTCTATCAAGCCCTGCGGGTGCGAGTGCTCGACGGTCGGCTGGCCAGCGGTACGCGATTACCGGCCAGTCGCGATCTGGCGGCGGCGTTGTCGATTTCCCGAAACAGCGTGGTCCGGGCCTACGATCAGCTCTACGCCGAGGGCTTTATTGAAGGGCGTGTGGGTGACGGGACGTATGTCGCGCAATTGCCTCAATCAGTGTTGCTGGTGAAAAAACTATCCACAAAAGTATCCACAGGGTTGTCAACAGGGTTACCCACAGCCTTATCCACAAATTGGCTGGATTTACCTGTGGTTTCATCCAGCAAAGTTATCCACAGCGGTGCGCTGGGGCGCGTGGAAAAGAACCATTTGGCCTTGCCGCCGAGTGGTCCGCCCCGAGCGTTTCGGGTCGGTGTTCCGGCGTTCGACCTGTTCCCGTTCGAGGTTTGGGCCAAGCTGAATGCGGCTTTCTGGCGTAAACCGGATCTGCAGCAGTTGTGTTACGGCGATCCGGCAGGCGACGCCCGTTTACGCGGTCTGATTGCCGCGTATTTGCGCAGCTCCCGGGGGATGCAGTGCACGGCTGAGCAAATAGTGATCACCAGTGGCGCACAGCAAGGGATTAGCCTTTGTGCACAGCTGCTGGTAGAGCCGGGCGATGGCGTCGCGATCGAGAATCCGGGGTATCGGGCGGCGGGTCATGCGTTCGCCGTGGCCGGTGCGCGATTGCACGGGGTGGCGGTGGACAGCGAGGGTATCGACTGCACCGAATTGAACGGGCTCAAGGATTGTCGTTTGGCCTATGTCACGCCGTCGCATCAATACCCGACCGGGGTGGTGATGAGTCTGGCGCGGCGGTTGGAGTTGTTGGCCTGGGCCGAGCGAACCGGGGGTTGGATCGTCGAGGATGATTACGATGGCGAATACCGTTACAGCGGCGCGCCACTGGCCCCGCTGGCTGCGCTTGATCGCCACGGGCGGGTGCTCTACGTCGGCACGTTCGGCAAAGTGGCTTTTCCGGCATTGCGCCTGGGCTATCTGGTGCTACCAGCGGCATTGGTGGACGCTTTCGCCCAGCGCCGCGCGGTCGATGTGCGCCATTCCGAGGTAAGCACCCAGGCCGTCATGGCCGAATTCATGGCGGCCGGGCATTTCCAGCGGCACATCCGCCGCATGCGCCGCGCCGCGTTGAGTCGTCGCAATACACTTCTGGCCAACTGGCCCTCGGACATTCCCGGAGTTGGCAGCCTGCCGAATGTCGCGGCAGGGCTGCACTTGACGGTGGCGGTCGACACTCAGGCCCGCGAGCGCGAACTGATTGAAGCCGCAGCCCGCGTCGATGTCGAGATCAACGGCCTGAGCAGTTACTGGCTACCGGATTCGAGCACTCCGGCGGATCAGCGAGCGGGGCTGGTGCTGGGTTTTGCGGCGGTGCCGGAGGCGGCCATCGAATCAGCGCTTGCGCGTTTGCGCAGTGCCTGGTGCCGGTAAAGGGCGCACTGGTGATTCGACGCAGTACGTAGTCGGCTGCAGGATCGTCTTTTCATCTCGCTGTGCAATGTCTTCGACGCTGACAGCGAGATGAACGGGAGAGCTGGTCTGTGGATGGTGCGTCAGGAAGTGCTCACCTTGGGAAAGAACAGCGATCGGGCCAGCTGAGGGCTGATTCTGCTGCGATAGATCTCGATCGCTTCCTGGTTGCTGGTGCTTGCCCCTATATCGGCACTGCCCAGCAGCCGTTGCTCGCGGGTTTTCAAATGAGCGGCGGTATAGGCCTGGACCTCGTCCTTGAGCTGGGCGTAGTGAAAGTGGGCGTACCAAAGCACGCGGGCGGTGGTGGCCTCCCGCACTTCGTATTCCTGCAGATAGTCCCGGCGCTGCCCTTTGAGTCGACGTCGGTCTCCCACGTGCACGATGTCGACTTCGCCTTTGCTGTGTAACCATTCGACGCGGGCGGCGGTAGGCGGTTGTCGTTTGGTCATCTCAAGCCGCAGGCGATGGCCTTCGGCATAGAGTCGGGTGGTTTGTGTGGCCAGTTGCGTCAATACCGGTTGTGCCTCGTTCTTATGATCCTGCGTGGCATTGCTTTGGATGAGCGCTGCGTTGATCGCTTTGGCGGCGTCTTCAAGGCGAGAGGCCTGCTGGTGGAACACTTCCTCTATTTCCACCGGAAGCTGCCAGGACTGTTTTGAGTCAGCTTCGGCACGTTGCATAAAGGCGGGCAGAGAATCCAGCAGCGATTGTCCTGCCGTTATGCGTGCCCCCGGGTCAGGCAGGCGCCCTTTGGGAGCCTGCGGTTTCTTCGTCAACCGTTCGACCCAGACCCCAGGGGTCTTTTCGTGGAAAGTGGCAATCACCTTGCCGGTCACCGGGGCGGTGACGTCCACGAGGACCATTTTTCCGGGCGCGTTTTTACGGGTCTGGCCGATCACGGTGCCTTTGAAGCGCGTCGTGATGACTCTCTTGTTTGACGCCGATGAGGTGCGTGACGGGCCGGGTGCAGGCTCCAGGAGTCGCTGCTCGCGCAGCAAGTCCGCCAGATGCCCTACGGTCTGCTGATGGAACTCCTCGATACGGCCCTGCAGTCGCTCAAATTGCTTTTGCTCGATCTGCTCCTGGTAGGTCGCTGTGAAGCTCTTGAGGCGTTGTTCGATGGCGGCGAACTGATCGACCAGATTGTTCAAGGCCTCGATCCGGTCACCCATGTTCAGCAGCTGCTCATCACCCATCAACTCCATTGCACTATTCACCGTCAGATCGGCATCTTCGACAATCTGCTCGATGGAAGCTTTGGCTGCGGGCCGTTCGGGCGTTTCGCCAGATTTGAGGCACAGCTCGCGGGCCAGCGTGACCTGCAGGGACTTGAGGTCCGGGAGGTTGAATTTAGGCAGTTGTTTTTGGTAATCGAGGAGCAACTGCTCAGCGTTTTTGCCCAGTCGTCTCAACTCCTGGAAGCGCAACTGAGCGAACTCGACCTTCTGAATAATCCCTTGGGTCAGGTCTGACATGGCTTCAAACGTCCCGGTGGGAGGAGGGGAGCCGCTTTTTTCTTCGGCATCGAGATGTTCCATGGTCAGCTTCAGGGCATCGACGAATGCCGGGTATTTCTCGTCGATCCAGGTTTGGTTGAAAAACAGTTGAGTTCCCAGCATTTCGATCATCGCGACACGGTAGTTGGGCACTTCCTCGACCAGATTGAGCGATTTGACTTTCTCGATCGTGGTTTCATATTCGGCGGTGCGCTCCTCCAGTTTTTCGAGAAATGTTTGTCGAGCGGCAGCGATTGCCTCTGGGGGGGCGTCTTTCATGGTTTTGTAGGCGTCGGTAATACTTTTTCGTTTGTCCGCCATCTGCGCATCGAAAACGGCCAGATAAGTCTTGATCTCGGCGGTTTTGCTTGCGTTGGCTTTTTGTAATGCCTTGAGCCTGCTTTTCTTGCCGCCACCCCGCAGGCGCAGCCTGATATCAATGACCCATTCGCCTTTGGAATTGCTGATCAACAAGGGGCCGGTGATGGACGGTTGCTTGCGGGTATCAATGATCTGAACGATTTCATCGTCGTTCACGAAGACTTCGAACCATCGTTCACCCACCGGGGCATAGTATTTGGACTGATGTTCATAGAGGTGTTTGTACAAGCCTTCGGTACTGGCCTCTCCGAGTCCTTGCGGTTTGGGGATTTTGTATCGGTCCAGGGTTGGCCCAAGCCCTGCGCTGTTGCTACTGAGCACGGTCGTGGGGTGAAGCGAGGTCTGGTGTTCAACCGGCAGATAATCGTCCGCAATATCAGGCAGTTGTATGCTGGCCGGGGTCTGGGCCGGAGGAGTTTTCTGCGCGCTGGCAATAACGGGTTTTTCGGTCTGCGATACGCGGTCTCGCGCGGGTTGGCGGCGGGCAGTCGCGTGGTGAGCCAGCACCATGCCCAGGGTCAGGAGCAAGTCGGTCAGGGCGGACCATTGTGCTGTCGTATCCTGGTTTTCCCGGGCGTCGACGCCTTCTTGCAGATCGTCCAGAATCTGCCAGATCCACGCAGCCGTTCCGGCGGTTCGACCGAGAAACGGCAACACGGCGCTGAATATCATCCAGGCGTGTTGTTTGAAACTGGCCCAGCGGCTTTCGGCATTGGACACCGAATCCCGCTCGCCCTTCATGATCAGCGCGTTGGCGTTGGCCTTGAACAGTTTCATCAGGCGGTCGTGCTCGATCACTTTCTGCCCGAACGACACCGGCCCGCTCATCTGCCGGGCAATGCTTGAGTCGACCAGCAGTTGTGACAACGTCCAGACCGAAGGCAATTCCCCCGGGAAGACATACTGCGAATAGTTGAACCGAACCTTGTCCGGCAACCATGCCAGGGTTGATGCCCGCAGCTCCTTGGAGTGTTTGATCGCATACAGCAGGTTGGCGGCCGTGGGGTACTGCGTCAGCGGTTGCTCAAGCAGTGGGCGATAGAGAATGCAGGGCCCCTTGGCCATGTCTCGTGGCCCGATCACAAACATGTTGGTGACTTCATCAGGGGTTTTGTTATTCCGCTGGCTGGGAATGAACGCCAGCGGACGGATGACGATCTCATGCCCATCGACCCACCGGTCGGCGTTCAGCACATTCATTGCCGCCACGACGTAGCGATAGCCCTTTTCGTCGATGCCATGTTCGCCGAGGATTTTGCTTTGCAATGCTTGCAGCGCCAGCTGAATACGCAAGTTACTGGCGTAGAGGCGTTGACGGCGCAGCGATTCCAGCGGGTCATCCAGTAGCTTGCTCTTGACCCACGCGGGGTAGGTCGCACCGATATCGACAGCGCTGATGGCCTTCTTGACATAGTCGGGCGTCATCCACGTGGGCACCGCTGTGCCGTCTTTGTACTGCACCGACTGGTTGCCCAGCGGAAGGGCGATGAGGTTGTCGAGTGCCAGTTCGGCAAGGCCCAGGCGTTTGGTCTCGCTCATGCCGGGAGCCGTGAATGTCCCCCATACCACTTGACTCTCAATAACGATCTCGACGTTCTCAAGCTTCATGCTGGCAACATCACTGTGGCTTTTGAGCATGTGGGCTCGAAGTGCATCCAGCGCGAATTTCTTGATCGGAGCAATATCGTCGTCGAAGGATTTTCCGTTGTTACGCAGTTGCAGCAGCGCCAGATCAAACAGGTGTCGGCTGTAGCAACCCAGATCGAATGGCGAAGCGTCGTTCAGCCATTCGGGGATCAGCCGCTGCACCTTTTCGAAGTGCGAAACCTGGGTGGTTTGAGTCCTGCCGCTCACCTCTGTTGCGGGATGGGTGAGGGCGGGAATCGCCGGCCTGCTGGTCCGTTTTGCAAACTCCAGGCTGGCAATGGCATCCGTCTGAAGAGCAATCAGTGCGACGGCCTGATGATCGAAAAAATTCCCGGCGGGTTCGAACAGGCGCCATTGGAGCGTGGCCTCGGGAGGCAGTTCTTCAACATACTTCGGCAAATCCTCGCCGAGCTTTTCCAGCGACTCATATGTCCCAAAGCCTGAAGCGATGGAGTGGGTCAGAATGATTGTGCGTGTCTCGACGGTACCGATCACGACGGTCAGATCCGTACGATTGAGGTGGCTGGACACTGCGCCATCGAGCCGGTCGAGGTCGATCAGGCAGACCCGAATCTTGTAGGTGTCATGGGGGGTACGCAACTTTGCATCGGGATAGTTGAAGACGTTGCGCGCAATGGCTAGCTGGTGCGTATCCCAGCCCTCAACCTTTTCAACATTCCAGACCTGGCGCAATGACTGCGACAACGTCTGCCAACGCAGGGTCGTGCCTTGGGCGGGCTGGTCCCAGTATTCGAGCTGTTGTTCCTGGTAAGCCACCAACAGGATGGGGGACAGTTTATTGATCAGGCGTCCTATCGCATCGATCTGGATCGGAAGGTGGATAGGCGTGGTCGCTCCGGGATTCAGGCTCAGGAAATGTTCACCGTCGAGATAGGTCACTGATCCGCCTGAGCCGGAGTGCCGCAGCAGCGTGTCCGTCAATGACTCGAATCTCAATGATCCGGGGTGGACAGTCCCGGCGATGATTTTCCAGGTCGGTGTGACGACCATCGCCATAGCGGGGTTAATGTCCAATTGTGGATACAGCTTTTTCAGGTCGTCTCGAAGAATACGAGTGGCCACCTCCCTGATAGAGGGGCCAGTAACCAGTTGGGTGAGCAGATCATTTGGATTGCTGGATGCCGGATCGGCTTCGACTGCATTCGTTTCGGTAGAAGACATGTGCATTCCTTTCTGAGGGGCTGGGACGTGCGCGCCAACGCGCCGGTCAGGTTCGGAAAGTAGCGGGGTGGGGGATCGGTCGGGCGGTACTTAAATATCGTCAGGTAAAAAAAAAGACCCGCACGGGGCGGGTCTTCAAGGGTGCGTAAATGATGGTTTGCTCAAGTCCCGGACTTGATCTTGGTCCAGGCCCGGGTCCGTGCCCGTTCGGCGTCACGGGGCAGCGGTTGCAGGGTGTACAGCGTGCTCATCGCCGCTTCGGTCGGGTACAGGTTCGGGTTGTTGCGGATCGCCGGGTCGACCAGTTCGGTGGCGTCCTTGTTCGGGTTCGGGTAGCCGACGAAGTCGCTGACAGGCGCAATCACTTGCGGCTGCAACAAGTAGTTGATGAAGGTGTAGGCGTCTTCCGGGTTCTTCGCGCCTTTCGGGATGGAGAGCATGTCGAACCAGATCGGCGCGCCTTCTTTGGGCAGGCGCATGTCGACGAGCACGCCGTTCTTGGCTTCCTTGGCGCGGTTGGCGGCCTGGGAGAAGCTGCCGGAGTAACCGACCGCGACGCAGATGTCACCGTTGGCAATGTCGGCCATGTACTTCGAGGAATGGAAGTAGGTGATGTACGGACGAATCTTCATCAACAGCGCTTCAGCCTTTTCGTAGTCCGCCGGTTTCTTGCTGTTGGGGTCCAGGCCGAGGTGTTGCAGCGCCAGTGGCAGGATCTCCGACGGCGAGTCGAGCAAAGCCACGCCGCACTGCTTGAGCTTGCTGATGTTCTCTTCCTTGAAGATCAGGTCCCAGCTGTCCACCGGTGCGTTGTCACCCAGCGCAGCCTTGATCTTGTCCGGGTTGAAGCCGATCAGGATGGTCCCGTACATGTACGGCACGGCAAATTTGTTGCCCGGATCGTTGGCTTCGATCAGCTTCATCAGCTTGGGATCGAGGTGGTTCCAGTTCGGCAGTTTGCTGCGATCCAGTGGCTGGAAAACGCCGGCCTCGATCTGCTTGGCGAGAAACACGTTGGACGGCACGACCACGTCATAACCGGAGTTGCCGGTCAGCAGCTTGGCCTCCAGCGCTTCGTTGGTGTCGAAGATGTCGTAGACCAGTTTGGTCTGGGGGTTCTGGGCCTTGAAATCTTCCAGCGCTTTGGGAGTGATGTAGTCGAACCAGTTGTAGACGCGTAACGTTCGCTCTTCAGCATGAACGGCGCCACTGAGCACGGTGGCACACAGGGCGGGCGCGATAAAACGCTTGAGACTGACCATTGTTCTAATTCCTCATTGGGCGCTTTCAAAACCTTCGAGAACGTTCACGGCATTGATGCCGATTTCTTCTACCGCGTAGCCGCCTTCCATCACGAACAGCGTCGGCTTGCCGAGGCCGGCGATGCGTGCGCCCATGGCCAGGTAATCCGGGCTGTCGAGCTTGAACTGGGAGATCGGATCGTCCTTGAATGTATCGACGCCCAGGGAAACGACGACGATATCGGCGCCGTACTTTTCGATCTCTTTGCAGGCTTGTTCCAGCGCGGCACTCCAGCTGTCCCAACCGCTCCCTGCCGGCAAAGGGTAGTTGAAGTTGAAGCCTTCGCCGGCGCCTTCACCCAGCTCATCTTCATAGCCGAGGAAGAACGGGAACTCGGCTTCCGGATGGCCATGGATCGAGGTAAACAGCACATCACTGCGCTCGTAGAAAATCGATTGAGTGCCGTTGCCGTGGTGGTAATCGACGTCGAGGATCGCGACCTTTTTATGGCCCTGGTCGAGGAAGGCTTGAGCGGCGATGGCGGCGTTGTTGAGGTAGCAATAACCGCCCATCAAATCGCTGGCGGCGTGGTGTCCCGGTGGACGGCACAAGGCGAAGGCACTGCGCGCGCCGCGTTGAATGGCGGCTTGGGCGGTCAGCGCGACTTGCGCCGCACTGTATGCCGCTTGCCAGGTGCCGGCGGTAATCGGTGCGCCGCCGTCGAAGCTGTAATAGCCGAGCTGGCCGTGCAGGCTGGTGGGGATGATCCGGCGCAGGGTGCGGGCCGGCCAGGTGTAGGGCAGCAAGTCGCCGTCAGTACCGAATTCGGTCCAGCGCGCCCAGGCACCTTTGAAGAAGTCGAGGTAGTCGCGGCTGTGGATGCGCGCGATCGGGTCGAGGCCGAAATCCTGCGGCGCTTCGACCGGGCCGAGGTCGCGGTGCTGCACACGCTGCAGAACATGATCGGCTCGCGAAGGCATTTCGAAGCAGGGCATCAGTTGCCCGTCCATCAGTTCACAACGGCCATGGTGCAGGTGGTGATCGTCCGAGTAGATCGTCAGCATTTTCTTGTTCTCCGCAGGCTGATTCGGTTGAACACAGTCTTGCGGCGCCCGACGTTTGAGAGAACGGCAGGAAAGGCCAAAAGGGGATCGATATGGCCAAAAGAATTGACCGAAATTCGCCCCTTCCCTTATTGGCGCAAACCCTGGCCGATCGTTCCCATGCTCCGCGTGGGAATGCCTCTTGGGACGCTCCGCGTCCCGGTGACGCAGAGCGTCACTGGCTGCATTCCCACGCAGAGCGTGGGAACGATCAGTCGTCAGGGTCTGAACTGGCTCGGCGCTACACCGCTCCAGCGCACGAACGCATGACGGAAGCTCGCGGTCTCGCTGAAGCCCAATGCCTCGGCGATTTGATAGATCGGCAGTTGGTCATCGCAGAGCATGCGTTTGGCCTGCTCGAACCGCAGTTCATCAAGCAATTCCTGATAACTGCAGCCCAGATCCTTCAGATGCCGACGCAAGGTGCGCGCCGAGCAATTCATCTGCTCGGCCAAACCGTCGAGGCCGGGCGCCGCATTCAACTGCGCGCCGAGTAACTGGCGGATTCGCCCCAGCCACACCTGGCGACCGGTGAACTCGGTGTTTTGTTTGCGGCAGCGTTCGGCCATGGCCTGATGGGTGATGGCGTCGGCCAGAGGCAAGGGTTGATCGAGCCAGCGTTTATCAAAGGCAAAGGCGTTGGACGTAGCGTCGAACTGCAAGGGGCAATCGAAACGTTCGGTGTAGCGTGCCTGATAGTCCGGTGCGGGGTATTCGAAGCGGGCGCCAAGCAGCGGCAACGGTTGGCCGAGCAGGTCTTCGCAAGTGACCTTCATCGAAACCAGGCAAAACTCGACATTGAAGGGCGCCAGCGCAGGGTTTTCCCGATAGTCGCCAGCGGTGAGCCAGATGCGCTCGTTATCTTCTTCCAGGCTCAATTCGAACAGTGTTCCCAATAGCGCCGGGTAATGCAGTGCCAGCCGCAAGGCGTCACCTAAAGTGGCGCTGGTGAGTAAGGCGTACCCGAGCATGCCGTAGGACGAAACGTGCATCCGGCGGCCCAATTCCAGGCCGATGTCACGCTTGAGCGCGACGGCGTTGGCGCAGACCTGCATCTCCTGGTTGGTGGTGATGCGCGTGTCCGCCCGGCTCAGATCCGCCGGGCTGATGCCGCTTCCAGCCAGCAAGGCTTCGCTGGACAAGCCCTCGGCCTTGAAGGTGTTGAGCACCAGGGAGACAGCGTTGAGGGTGGTGAGATGGGAATGCAGCATGGGGTGTTCCAGCCTTGGGATGGCTGAAACGCAGCAAGTTGTATGCCTGATGGAGATCCTGTGGGAGTGAGCCTGCTCGCGATGGCGGTGTGTCAGTCAGCATCGATGTTGGATGGACGACCGCTATCGCGAGCAGGCTCGCTCCCACAGGGTTTTGCAGGGTGTCAGCTGAGTTCTCCGCAGAGGTCGAGTTCTACAAGGCGCCGCACTTCAGCGTTATCCAGATTTGCAGCCAACAACGCATGCAACTTGCCGAACGCCGCTTCGCGCGTCATGCCTCCACCGGACAACACGCCGACACCGCGCAAGCGACTGCCAGCCTCGTAAACATCCAGCTCGACGCCACCTTCATGGCATTGGGTGACGGCTACAACGACAACACCCTTGTCCCGCGCCCGCTCCAGGCTGGCGAGAAACTCCGGGTTATCGCTGGGCCCGGTACCGCTGCCGTAGCACTCCAGCACCAGGCCTTGAATGCCGCTGTCGAGCAGGCCGTCCAGCATTTCGGCACCGATGCCCGGGAACAGCGGCAGCACCGCAACCTTCGTCAGCTGTTTAGCCTGGTTGTAATTCAACTGCGCTGGCACGGAAGTCGCTTTCACGCCGCCACCCTGGCGCTCAAGCCGCTTGAACGGATGACGACCGAAACTGCGCACCTTCGCGCAATGGGTCGGGTCCAGCTGCTCACCGTGGAAGTACAGATGAACGCCCGGCGCCAGGCCGTGACCCAAAGCAACCAACGCTCCACTGAGGTTTTCCCAGGCATCGCTGTCGGTTACGCCGGCCGGCAGCATGGAACCGGTGAACACCACGCGGGCATGCAGGCCGAGCAATTGAAAACTCATGGCCGCCGCGCTGTAGGCGAGGGTGTCGGTGCCATGCAGGATCAGCACGCTGTCGCAACCCTGGACATCGACGGCATCGACCACCGCTTCACGCAGTTGCTGCCAGTAAACCGGGGTCATGTTGGCGCTATCGATCAGCGGCGACATCTCGCGAAAGCGCCATTGCGGCACGACAAGGTCAGGCTGGCTGTGCAGATACTCGCGCATCCGGGCTTCGAAACCGGACGCCGGGGCCAGGCCGTGGGCGCTGGCTTGCATGCCGATGGTGCCACCGGTGTAGAGCACCATGACGTGCTGAGCGGCAGGGTAGGAATTGGGAGTCATGGGGGAAATCTCCTGGCAGGTGGGAGCGAGCCTGCTCGCGATAGCGGTATGTTAGACACTAATGTGTTATCTGACAGTCCGTCATCGCCAGCAGGCTGGCTCCCACAGGTTGTGCACCCGTCGTTTACTGATCAGCGTTGCGCTGCGGGTACACCTTGCGGCTGGGCTTGAGCCTTGGTGGCGGCTGGCGGATTGGCTGGCCAGGCTTTCAGATCCAGGTCCAGGTCCGGGAACTTGCTCGAATCGAACACCGGGGTCTTGATGCCGGCAGCTCGCTGGTCATCGTAGTCACGCAGGATGCGCATGCCGACCTTGAACAGCAGGAACAACGCGATCAGGTTCACGAATGCCAGCATCGTCATGGTGATGTCGGCGAAGGCGAACACGGTGCCGAGGTTTTCGATGGCACCCCAGAAGATCAATACCAGTACCAGTGCGCGGTAACCGATCAGCGCCTTGCGGTTTTCACCCAGCATGAAGCGCAGGTTGTTCTCGCCCAGGTAGTAGTTGTAGAGGATCGAGGTGAACACGAACAACGACAGAGCCACCGAAATGAAGACCCGGCCCCAGTCACCGACCACGGCGGCCAGGGAGTTCTGGGTCAGGGCAATGCCATCGCCTTCGAAGCCCGGGGTGTAGAAGCCCGACAGCAGGATCAGCAACGCGGTGCAGGTGCAGATCACGAAAGTGTCGAGGAACACGCTGAACGCCTGAACCACACCTTGCGATACCGGGTGCTCGACCGAGGCCACAGCGGCCACGTTCGGCGCACTGCCCAGGCCTGCTTCGTTGGCGAACACGCCGCGCTTCACGCCCATGACGATGGCGCTGCCGATCAGGCCGCCGAAGGCTTGATCCAGACCGAAGGCGCTTTTGACGATGGTCATCAACATGCCCGGAACGTGGTCGAACTGCAGCACGATCACGTAGAGGGTCACGCCGATGTACGCCAGGGTTTTCACCGGCACCAGCAGGTCAGCGACCTTGGCGATCCGCTTGATACCGCCGACGAACACCAGACCCAGCAACACCGCCAGTGCCAGCCCGGTGTAAGTGGTGTCGAAGCCGAACGCGTTGTTCAGCGAGTGGGTCACGGCATGGGCTTGCAGGCCGTTGAAGGCGAAGCCGAAGGTGATCAGCAGCAGGAACGCCATGATCATGCCCAACCAGCGTTTCTGCAGGCCATGCTGGATGTAAAAGGACGGGCCGCCACGATACTGGCCTTCGGAGTCGCAGCGCTTGTAAAGCTGGCCGAGGGAGCATTCGAAGAAGCTGCTGGACATGCCGACCAGCGCGGTCACCCACATCCAGAACACGGCACCGGGGCCACCCAGGGTCACGGCGATACCGACACCGGCGATGTTACCTGCACCGACGCGGCCGGCGAGGCTGAGCATCAGGGCCTGGAACGAACTGAGCTGGCCAGCGCTGCTTTTGAGGCTGTCGCGGAACACCGCGAACATGTGGAAGAAATGGCGGAACTGAACGAAACGCGAGCGGATCGTGAAGTAGCTACCGAGCCCGACAATGAGCACGATCAGTACTTTCCCTGAGAGGAAGTCGTTAATGACTTCGAGCATGGATTATTCCTCGCTGTTTTTTGTGTATGCAAATGCTGTGCGGTCAGAAATATCGCGTTACACCGGATTGCACGCGGCAAAACAGGTGAGGCGAAGGTTCGTCCCGATTTCATATTGCGGGTTTGTTATTAGTTCGGGTTTCGCATGGGTTTGGGCCTCGTTACCGACGACCGCTCACGCGAAGAGGGGCGGCACTATACCTATGAGTGTGCCGTCCGTCTGCACGGTTGTGGTGCAAGCGATGAATCGAAGCCTTTGAAACACCTGACTTTTTTGAGCCAGGCTCTTGTAGGAGTGAGCCTGATCGCGATGAACGATAACGCGGTGTAACTGAGATACCGCGGTGTCTGCATCGCGAGCAGGCTCACTCCCACAGAAGACAGAAGTCCTTTCAAAAGTTAAAAAAAAGGGCTTGGGGAACAAATCCCCAAGCCCTCAAAAGGTGAGAGGTGTCTAGTCCCTCGACCTGGTGAGCGGTGCTACAAGTAACGCGTCGGATCAGGCTTTAAGCGGAACCAGACGCGGAGCAATCATGTTTTCCGGGCGCAGGATGTCGGCGAGCATTTCGTCGTCGAGCAAGCCTTCTTCGCGCACCAGTTCCAGCACGCCGCGGCCGCTTTCGAGGGCGATACGGGCGATACGGGTAGCGTTTTCATAGCCGATGTACGGGTTCAGCGCGGTGACCAGGCCGATCGAGTGCTCGACCAGTTCACGGCAGCGCTCTTCGTTGGCGGTGATGCCGACGATGCAGTGTTCGCGAAGCATGTCCATGGCGCGTTGCAGCAGGCGGATCGAGTCGAAGATCTTGAACGCGATCAGCGGCTCCATCACGTTCAGTTGCAACTGGCCGCCTTCGGCTGCGATGGTCAGCGCCAGGTCGTTGCCGATGATCTGGAACGCCACCTGGTTGACCGCTTCCGGGATTACCGGGTTGACCTTGCCGGGCATGATCGAGCTGCCTGGCTGACGCGCTGGCAGGTTGATTTCGTTGATGCCGGTGCGTGGGCCGCTGGACAGCAGGCGCAGGTCGTTGCAGATCTTCGACAGCTTCACCGCGGTGCGCTTGAGCATGCCGGAGAACAGCACGAAGGCGCCCATGTCGGAGGTGGCTTCGATCAGGTCGGCAGCCGGAACCAGCGGTTGTCCACTGATCAGCGCCAGACGCTCAACGGCCAGGTGCTGGTAGCGCGGGTCGGCGTTGATGCCGGTACCGATCG
Organism: Pseudomonas sp. FW305-20; assembly: GCF_058788075.1. Lineage (NCBI taxonomy): Bacteria > Pseudomonadati > Pseudomonadota > Gammaproteobacteria > Pseudomonadales > Pseudomonadaceae > Pseudomonas > Pseudomonas sp. FW305-20. Next base: position 108,393 of record NZ_JBYTAJ010000006.1, read on the forward strand.
CGGTGCCGCCCAGGTTCACTTCGGTCAGCAGTTCCGGGGCCAGCGTCTTCAGACGGGCCAGGTCTTCGCCCAGCGTGGTGGCGAATGCGCGGAATTCCTGGCCGAGGGTCATCGGCACGGCGTCTTGCAGTTGGGTACGGCCCATTTTCAGGACGTGAGCGAACTCTTGGCCCTTGGCGGCGAACGCCTGGATCAGGCTGTCGAGGCTGGCCAGCAGCGCGTCGTGACCCAGCAGCAAACCCAGGCGGATCGCGGTCGGGTAGGCGTCGTTGGTTGACTGCGCCATGTTCACGTCGTTGTTCGGGTGCAGGTATTGGTATTCGCCCTTCTGGTGACCCATGGCCTCCAGCGCGATGTTGGCGATGACTTCGTTGGCATTCATGTTGGTTGAAGTGCCGGCGCCGCCTTGAATCATGTCCACGACGAACTCTTCGTGGAAATCGCCGCGGATCAAACGTGCACAGGCTTCGCTGATGGCAGCGTGCTTGGCTTCGCTCAGGTGACCCAACTCGCGGTTGGCGTCAGCGGCGGCTTGTTTAACCATCGCCAGGCCGACAACCAGCTTCGGGTAATGCGAAATCGGAACGCCGGAGAGACGGAAGTTGTTCACCGCTCGCAGGGTCTGGATGCCGTAATACGCTTGAGCAGGTACTTCGAGTACGCCAAGCAGGTCTTTTTCTGTGCGGAAAGATGCAGCGGAGGACATGATAGAAATCATCTCGATATGGACCCGGTCTGTGCCGGAACGCTGCAAATGCTAGGCTTGTGGAGAATTTTGGGCCAATGCTGTTAAACACTAGCCTATGCACATTCGGCATAATGCCCATGTGACGTCGTGTCTGCGGCGAGCGTGTGACCTAAATTGGTGCGTGTCCGGGAGGCCGTGATGAACCTTGAAAGTAAATGGCTGGAGGACTTTAGTGCCCTGGCTGCCACCCGCAGCTTCTCCCAGGCTGCCGAACGACGCTTCGTGACTCAGCCGGCATTCAGCCGACGGATCCGCAGCCTTGAAGCCGCGTTGGGGCTGACCCTGGTCAATCGCTCGCGCACGCCGATCGAACTGACGGCGGCGGGGCAGCTGTTCCTGGTCACCGCGCGGACGGTGGTCGAGCAGCTCGGTGAAGTGCTGCGTCACCTTCATCACCTGGAAGGCGGGCAGGGCGAGGTGATGCAGGTCGCCGCCGCTCACTCCCTGGCGCTGGGTTTCTTCCCGCGCTGGATCGCGCAGTTGCGTAACGAAGGCCTGAACATCGCGACGCGCCTGGTGGCGACCAACGTCGGCGATGCCGTGCATGCATTGCGCGAAGGCGGTTGTGACTTGATGCTGGCGTTCTACGACCCGGATGCGGCGATGCAGATGGACCCGGAAATCTTTCCATCGCTGCACCTTGGCAACACCGAAATGCTCCCGATCTGCGCGGCGGACGCCGACGGCAAGCCACTGTTCGATCTGGAAGGCGAAGGCAGTGTGCCGCTGCTCGCCTACAGCGCCGGTGCATTTCTCGGGCGTTCGGTGAACATGCTGCTGCGCCAGCGCGCGCTGCGCTTCACCACCATTTACGAGACGGCCATGGCCGACAGTCTTAAAAGCATGGCGCTGGAAGGATTGGGCATTGCCTGGGTGCCGCGACTCAGCGTGCGCGCCGAACTGGCTCGAGGTGAACTGGTGGTATGCGGCGGCCCGCAATGGCATGTGCCGCTGGAGATTCGCTTGTACCGCTGCGCGCTGGTGCGCAAGGCGAACGTGCGGTTGCTGTGGCGCAAGCTGGAGGGTGGGGCTGCGGCAAGCAACACCTGATGGCTTGAAAGAGCCGGGGCCTGTGGCAAGGCCCCGGCAGTGTGTGTTGTCTATTCCTTAGTTGTAAGCTTTCAAGTAGTCATTTATACGAGTTTTATTTTCTTCGCTGAACCTGAAGCAGCTATAGCGAAGGGGTAGCGGCGGAAACATGAATGTTTCACACCACCATCCGTTATATAGAACTTCCCCGCTTTCATGGTTTGCGTTAAAGGTGTGGCCCAACTCATGACCAATATTTTGAACTTGAATTAAAGAGGCGATGGCCGCTCTGCCTGGTTGTAGCGCGACTCCTGCAGTACCTACGGTTAACGGAGTGCCGTTGATCACACCATTAGTGATAAGGAGAACACGATCAAGCGGCGCGATGGAAAAACCTTCAGCACGCCTCTTCGTCAGGTAGTTTGTGGATAAGTCATTCCACTGACGCATCAGTTTCTGGAGGTCGTCGGATTTGTAATTGAAATTTGAGTAAGGTGGGGAACTTCGATCAAACACAATGTTCACCTGCCTGCCGGTGAATCCCTCGAAATCCTTGATGAAGGGGAGAATGTTTTCTGTGTAAGCGGTTTGTCTTTTGTCGTAAGGGACTTCGTCGTGGAAAATTGCGAATATTGTAATTGGACTTTTATTCTGAGTCATCTGGGTGGCGTAGGCGGGAATGGCAAGATTTAAAAGTGCTACCGTCAGCGTTATAAACAATATTTTGATAGTTGTCATGATTTGAATTCTTTGTGCAAGTGCGTCGTGCCCGTCAGTTCTGGTTGGCGGGTTGTTGCATGGTTTATTTAATGGGTATCTCGCCTGTCGGTTAACGGGCAATTAAAAAGAATTAACCACGGTTTTATATAAGATGGAAATTTTGTGTGTTGCACAGTGTTAGGTGTGTTTAAGTTGCCGGTATTGTTCGAGGTATTTGATTCTGGCTATCACGTACAGAGTCCTGATGCACTTTTATATCGCTCGGCCATTTATTGGCTCCGCCGACTGACCTAAAAGTCAATAAACTGCGCTTTGGCACCAAATGACAGATGGTCGAACAGGGGGCTGTTTATCTGCCTCATTGAGGTATACTGCGCGGCCTTCGGCCGGTTCGTCCGGCCATAATTCGTACAATCAAGCCACGCATATTGCGTGGCTTGTTGTTTTTTGACGCGCCTGCGGGCGCCCAGAGAGAAGAGGCACGACGATGAGCGCACTGGTTGGCGTGATCATGGGCTCCAAGTCCGATTGGTCCACCCTTAGCCACACCGCCGATATGCTGGAAAAGCTCGGCATTCCTTACGAGGTGAAAGTGGTCTCTGCCCACCGCACCCCGGACCTGCTCTTCCAGTACGCCGAAGAGGCTGAGGCGCGTGGCATCGAGGTGATCATCGCCGGTGCCGGCGGCGCGGCCCACTTGCCAGGCATGTGTGCGGCCAAGACCCACCTGCCGGTACTGGGTGTGCCGGTGCAGTCGTCGATGCTCTCGGGCGTCGATTCGCTGCTGTCTATCGTGCAGATGCCCGCGGGCATTCCGGTTGCCACCCTGGCCATCGGCAAGGCCGGCGCGATCAACGCAGCGCTGCTCTCGGCGAGCATTCTCGGCGCCAAGCACCCGCACTTCCACGCGGTGCTGAAAAAATTCCGCGCTGAACAGACAGACAGCGTCCTGGAAAATCCAGACCCACGCATCGCCTGAGGTTGTTGACGATGAAGATCGGTGTAATCGGTGGCGGCCAGTTGGGTCGCATGTTGGCGCTGGCGGGTACTCCGCTGGGCATGAACTTCGCTTTCCTGGACCCCGCGCCGGATGCTTGTGCAGCCGCGTTGGGCGAACACCTGCGGGCCGATTACGGCGATCAGGATCACCTGCGTCAGCTGGCCGATGAAGTCGATCTGGTGACCTTCGAGTTCGAAAGCGTCCCGGCTGAAACCGTCGCGTTCCTCTCGCAATTCGTCCCGGTGTATCCGAGCGCCGAAGCCCTGCGCATCGCTCGTGATCGCTGGTTCGAGAAGAGCATGTTCAAGGACCTGGGGATTCCCACCCCGGCGTTCGCCGACATTCAATCGCAAGCCGACCTGGACGCTGCCGTAGCTTCCATCGGTCTGCCGGCCGTGCTGAAAACCCGCACCCTGGGTTACGACGGCAAGGGCCAGAAAGTCCTGCGCAAGCCTGAAGATGTGGCCGGTACGTTCGCCGAACTGGGCAGCGTGGCTTGCCTGCTGGAAGGCTTCGTGCCGTTTACCGGCGAAGTCTCGCTGATTGCCGTGCGTGCCCGCGATGGCGAAACCAGGTTCTATCCGCTGGTTCACAACACCCACGACAGCGGCATCCTCAAGTTGTCCGTGGCCAGCACCGACCACCCGCTGCAAGCCTTGGCGGAAGACTATTCCAGCCGTGTGCTCAAGCAGCTGAATTACGTTGGCGTGATGGCGTTCGAGTTCTTTGAAGTCGACGGTGGCCTCAAGGCCAACGAGATCGCCCCGCGTGTGCACAACTCGGGTCACTGGACCACGGAAGGCGCCGAGTGCAGCCAGTTCGAAAACCACCTGCGGGCCGTTGCCGGTCTGCCGCTGGGTTCGACGGCCAAGGTCGGCGAGAGCGCGATGCTCAACTTCATCGGCAAAGTGCCGGAGACCGAGAAAGTCCTGGCCATCGCCGATTGCCATCTGCATCACTACGGCAAGGCGTTCAAGGTCGGTCGCAAGGTCGGCCACGCCAACCTGCGTTGTGCAGACCGCGAAACACTGGCCGCGCAGATCCTCAAGGTCGAAGCCCTTATCGCCGAGTAAACAGTTTCATGTGGCAGCGGTGGAACCATTCAGGGGCCGCCGTTCTCTCATGGCAGGATGCCAAAGTCTGTCTAGGCTTGGACGTAGCACTTAATCAGAGGGAAATGCCATGGGAATTATCGGAACCATCTTTATCGGCTTGATCGTCGGCCTGCTGGCGCGGTTCCTGAAGCCGGGCGATGACAAAATGGGCTGGATCATGACCATCCTGCTCGGTATTGGCGGTTCGCTGGCGGCCACTTATGGCGGCCAGGCTCTGGGCATCTATCATGCGGGCGAAGGTGCAGGCTTCATCGGTGCGCTGGTTGGCGCGGTGGTGTTGCTGGTGATCTACGGTTTGATCAAAAAGAACTGATTCAAAGCGACAAAGCCCCCTCTGCGCTGCAGGCAGAGCGGGCTAGAATGCTCGGCGTTGCACTGTCCTCTCCTTTGCCGAGCACCTTCATGCGCCGTCTTCTGCTGACTTTCCTTTTACTGGGCTCGGGCCTCGCCCATGCCGGCGAACTGCCGGAAACCGACTGGCTCGACCTGATGCCCAAGTCGGACCAGAAAGCCCTCGAGGCCATGCCTGAAATCGACCACAACTCCCCCGAAGCCAATGGCACCTTTACCGAAAAGGGTGGCATGAAGCAGAGCAAGGGCTTGCCGGCGGTGATGTATTCGAGCAAAACCGTGGCGTCGATGAACGACAAGCACATCCGCATCGGCGGTTATCCGGTGTCGCTGGAGTCCGACGCCCAGGGCCGCAGCACGCTGTTCTTCCTCGTGCCGTATCCGGGCGCCTGCATCCACGTGCCGCCACCGCCACCTAATCAATTGGTGCTGGTGCGTTATCCCAAAGGTTTGAAGCTGAACGACATCTACACACCGCTGTGGGTGACCGGCACGCTGAAGATCGAGCAGGTCAACAACGACCTGGCTGACGCAGCGTATGCGCTGGATGCGGCGAAAGTGCGGGTGGTGCAGGAATCAGATCTCTAGCAGCCAACCAAAATAACTGTGGGAGCCAGCCTGCTGGCGATAGCGGTCCGTCAGATACTTTCAATTTGACTGACATGACGCCATCGCCAGCAGGCTGGCTCCCACATTTCGTATTGCGGTGTTGCTTAGAGAGGTTTGCTGCCGATGCTGACACCCAGGGTATGACTCGCACCCGGCGCCAGCGTCACCACATCATCCATCACGTTCGCCGTTTCAATGCACAGCATGCGCTGCCAGCCATCGTCGGCCATGTCACTGAACGCTGCGGCGCGTTCAATCCACGGATTCCAGATCACCGCCGAGCGTGAACCGCTGCTGGTCAGTTCGATGCGCCGTTCCCAGGCCGGATCGACAATGCTCAGCTTCGCCGGGGTATTGAGATAGATACGGTCGGTCTCGCCGACAAAACGCAGATCGCCGGTCTGGGTGACGGTTTTCCAGTCGTCCAGGGTTTCGATGTAACTCAAGCCATCCAGCCCTTCGACATGTACTTCGCGTACATCGCTGACCGCGAAATAGTTGTGCAGCGCCTGGCTGATGGTGACGCTGTCAGCACCCTGGTTATGGCTGGTCAGGCTGATATGCAGTTGCTCGTCCAAACGGATGCTCAGCTTTAAATCCACCTGATGCGGCCAGCCCGGGAAGCCGTCTTCGGGGTAGGGCAGAAGGAATTCCACCTTCAGGCTTTCGCCTTCGGTTTCGATGCCGCCCAGTTCCCAGTCCATTGTCCGGACAAAGCCGTGAGCGGTTGGCGCTTCATTGCCGACGCGCATGGCCTGAACGCTCTGCGGGTTGCGCGGCAGATTGCCGAACCATGGCCAGCACACCGGAACCCCGGCGCGGATGCTCTTGCCAGTCTTGAACACGGCCTCGTCGTTGAGCCAGATCAACGGCGGTTCCCCGGCCACTTGATAACTGAGGATGTGTGCGCCCTGCTGGGCAACCAGCAATTCGGCCTGACCGTGGCGGATGCGCCAGCAGTTCAGTTCATCCAGTTTCACGGCTTCAACGTTGGGCGTGCTCATGGGGCAACTCTCGATCAGGAACAATGACTGCAATGGACCGCAGAAAGGCCGCAGTGTTTAACGAGCTCTTGGCGGAACCGAACGGGTGCGACCGCTGCCGTCGATCGCGACGAATACAAACACGGCTTCAGTCACCTTACGCCATTCGCTGGACAGCGGATCGTCACTCCAGACCTCGACCATCATCTGAATCGAGCTGCGGCCGATTTCCAACGCCTGGGTATAAAAGGAAAGCTGAGCGCCCACCGCTACCGGAACCAGAAACGCCATGCGGTCGATCGCAACCGTAGCCACGCGGCCACCGGCGACTTTGCTGGCCATTGCGGTGCCGGCCAAATCCATCTGCGACACCAGCCAACCGCCGAAAATATCGCCGAAGCCGTTGGTTTCGCGGGGAAGCGCGGTAATTTGCAGGGCCAGGTCGCCTTGCGGGATTGGATCTTCTTGTTCGAGCTCTATCATGCCGGGGGTGCCTCTGACCCGTGACTCTCATAAGTACTTCAGGTGAATAGCCGTCTCAAGGAAAAACGATTCAGCCCCGAACATACTACGTTCGTCACGTTTTTCGTAAGGCGCCTAAAGGGAAACTCTGCGAAATCGACTGGTAGAGCCAGCAGCGTCTTCGCACAGCAACCCTTGCAAGCTGTCGCAAGATTGCGAGTATATCGATCGGTAGACTCCGAGACGACCGTCCGGTTCTCATTTCGACCGTCAAATACGCACCTCTATGTGCTTTTTCGAACAATTTGCTATCGTGCCGGACCTGCCCAAGCCTCAGCCAGCGTTGTTGGGGTTGCAGATCCGACTATAAGAGAAGCCTTGCCATGACCACAGCGCCCTCGAGCATCGCGCAGCCCACTCAATCCGCACGTCCGCTGACCCGCAGCGATTACAAGACGTTGTCACTGTCTGCCCTGGGCGGTGCGCTGGAGTTTTACGACTTCATCATCTTCGTGTTCTTCGCCACGGTGGTCGGCAAGCTGTTCTTCCCGGCCGACATGCCCGAGTGGCTGCGCTTGATGCAGACCTTCGGGATCTTTGCCGCCGGCTACCTGGCGCGGCCGCTGGGCGGCATCGTCATGGCGCACTTCGGCGACCTGCTGGGACGCAAGAAGATGTTCACCCTGAGCATTTTCATGATGGCGGTGCCGACCCTGATCATGGGTCTGCTGCCGACTTACGCGCAGATCGGCATGTGGGCGCCGATCCTGTTGCTGCTGATGCGGGTAATCCAGGGCGCTGCGATTGGCGGTGAAGTGCCGGGCGCGTGGGTATTCGTTTCCGAACACGTGCCGCAGCGGCACATCGGCTACGCCTGCGGCACCCTGACCTGCGGCCTGACGGCCGGTATCCTGCTGGGCTCGCTGGTCGCCACCGCGATCAACAGCATTTACACCCCGGTCGAAGTCTCGGATTACGCTTGGCGGATTCCGTTTCTGCTGGGTGGCGTATTCGGCCTGTTTTCGGTTTACCTGCGTCGCTGGCTGCACGAGACGCCGGTATTCGCCGAGCTGCAACTGCGCAAGGCCCTGGCAGAAGAAGTGCCGCTGCGCGCCGTGTTGCGCGACCATCGCGGGGCGATCCTGATTTCCATGCTGCTGACCTGGCTGCTGTCCGCCGGCATCATCGTGGTCATCCTGATGACCCCGACCGTGCTGCAGACCGTCTACCACTTCTCGCCAACCACCGCGTTACAGGCCAACAGCCTGGCGATCGTATTTCTGAGCCTGGGCTGTGTCGCCTCCGGTGTACTGGCGGACCGCTTCGGCGCGGGTCGTGTCTTCGTGTTCGGCAGTGCTGCGTTGCTGATCAGTTCGTGGACCTTCTACCACAGCCTGTTCAACCACCCGGACTGGCTGTTCCCGATGTACGCCTTGACCGGCTTGCTGGTCGGCACCATCGGTGCGGTGCCGTATGTGATGGTCAAAGCCTTTCCGGCGGTGGTGCGTTTCAGCGGGCTGTCGTTCTCCTACAACCTGGCCTACGCCATCTTCGGCGGCCTGACCCCGATGGTTGTCACCTTGCTGCTCAAGGAAAGCCCGATGGGGCCTGCCTATTACGTAGCGATCATCTGCGGTGTCGGGGTTCTGGTGGGCGCGTATCTCTGGAAGAAAGGTCGCTGAACACGTAACCGATCGTTCCCATGCTCCGCGTGGGAATGCATCCCGTGACGCTCCGCGTCACCTCTCACAGCGGACGCAGAGCGTCCATGGCGGCATTCCCACGCAGAGCATGGGAACGATCTGTCGCTACATGCTGGCCTTTCATCTAATTGTCATATTTCAGCCATAGAGTGTTCACACGGCCTGCTGATACTTGGCCCCGACTTAACACACCTATCTGCTAGGAGTAAGGCATGAAACTGAAGCGTTTGATGGCGGCAATGACTTTTGTCGCTGCTGGCGTTGCGACTGCCAACGCGGTTGCCGCTGTTGACCCTGCTATCCCGAGCTACACCAAGACCACTGGTGTGTCGGGCAACCTGTCCAGCGTCGGCTCCGATACCCTGGCCAACCTCATGACCCTGTGGGCTGAGAACTACAAAAAAGAATACCCGAACGTAAATATCCAGATTCAGGCTGCCGGTTCTTCTACCGCGCCACCTGCGTTGACTGAAGGCACCGCTAACCTGGGCCCGATGAGCCGCAAGATGAAGGACAACGAGCTGCAAGCCTTCGAAACCAAGTATGGCTACAAGCCAACCGCAATCCCGGTTGCCGTGGATGCCCTGGCGGTCTTCGTTCACAAAGACAACCCGATCCAGCACATGACCATGGAACAGGTCGACGCGATCTTCTCCTCGACGCGTCTGTGCGGCGCCAAAGCCGACGTGAAAACCTGGGGCGACCTGGGTGTGACCGGCGACCTGGCCAACAAGCCGGTTCAACTGTTTGGTCGTAACTCGGTATCCGGCACTTATGGCTACTTCAAGGAAGAAGCCCTGTGCAAAGGCGACTACAAGCCTAACGTCAACGAACAACCAGGCTCGGCTTCGGTCGTGCAGTCGATCAGCTCCTCGCTGAATGGCGTGGGTTACTCGGGCATCGGTTACAAGACCGCCAGCGTGAAGACTGTAGCTCTGGCCAAGAAAGGCAGCACCGAGTTCGTTGAAGACACCGAAGAAAACGCCCTGAACGGCAAGTACCCGCTGTCGCGTTTCCTCTACGTTTACGTCAACAAAGCCCCGAACAAGCCTCTGGCCCCGCTGGAAGCCGAGTTCGTGAAGCTGATTCTGTCCAAACAGGGTCAGGAAGTGGTTGTGAAAGACGGCTACATCCCGCTGCCAGCCAAGGTTGCTGCAAAAGCACTGGCTGACCTGGGTTTGCAAGAAGGTAACAACGTAGCAAAAAAGTAAAACCTTGAGTCCGGGGTAACCCCGGACTCTGTAGGAGCTGTCGAGGGAACCGAGGCTGCGATCTTTTGATCTGGTCTCTAGCTGCAAGATCAAAAGATCGCAGCCTCGGTTCCCTCGACAGCTCCTACAACCCCCAAATTTCCGGTCCACTGCCAGTTCCCGCTGGCGGCGGATTTGTTGCGTCACTGCATTGTCATCTTTCTGTCATACAGGATCGCTAGGGTGTGCGAATGAATGATCTGGCCAACTCCACCATGACTACAAATCCCCCCAAGCGAATTGACTTCAATACGCCTGAGCTGCAACGCAAGCGCCGTATTCGTGCGCTCAAAGATCGCCTGACCCGCTGGTACGTCCTCGTGGGCGGCCTCGCCGTTCTCGGCGCGATCACGCTGATCTTTTTCTTCCTCGCTTACGTTGTCGCACCGCTGTTCCAGGGTGCCGACCTGACCTCCAAGGACGCCATCACGCCCGCCTGGATGCAAGACGCCGGCAAGCCGTTGATGATCTCCCTGGAAGAACAGAACCAGGTCGCCATGCGGGTTTCCGACAAGGGCCAGGCGTTGTTCTTCGATATCGACAGTGGCGCTGAACTCAAGCGTGTCGATCTGTTGATTCCGGCCGGCACCACCGTGACCTCCATCGGCGAAGACCAACCGGGCCATCCCTTGGTGGCGGTGGGCTTGTCCAACGGCCAGGCGCTGGTGTTCCGTCACACTTATAAAGTCAGCTACCCGGACGGCAAGAAAACCATCTCGCCGGCCATCGAATACCCGTACGGCGAAACACCCATCGTGCTGAACGAGGCGGGCGGAGCCCTTGAGCACGTCAGCCTCAACGCGAGCGATTCGACGCTGATGCTGGTCGGCTCCACCGGTTCTCAGCTCAATGTTTTGTCGCTGACCAGCGAAGAAAACATGATGACCGGCGAAATCACCAACGAGCAGAAGCGCATCGATCTGCCGCAAATGACCGAGCCGGTGAAGAACATCTTCGTCGACCCGCGTCAGCAGTGGCTGTACGTGATTAACGGTCGTGCCCAGGCCGACGTGTTCAGCCTGCGCGACAAGAGCCTCAACGGTCGCTACAAACTGCTGGAAAACGGTGAAGCCCAAATCACCGCCGCCACTCAGTTGGTGGGCGGCATTTCCTTGATCATCGGCGACTCCTCCGGCGGCCTGGCCCAGTGGTTCATGGCGCGCGACCCGGATGGCGAACTGCGTCTGAAGCAAATTCGAACGTTCCAGATGGGCACCACGCCAATCGTTGAAATCTCGGCCGAAGAACGTCGCAAAGGCTTCATCGCCCTGGATGCTTCCGGCAAGCTCGGCGTGTTCCACAGCACCGCGCACCGCACCTTGCTGGTGGACCAAGTCGTCGAAGGCCAAGGCATTTTCGGTCTGTCGCCACGGGCCAACCGGGTGATCGTGGAAGCGGGCGGCAAGATTCAACCGCTGCTGCTCGACAACCCGCACCCGGAGGTTTCCTGGAGCGCGTTGTGGAGCAAGGTCTGGTACGAGAACTACGACGAGCCTAAATACGTCTGGCAATCGACCGCCGCCAACACTGACTTCGAACCCAAGCTGAGCCTGTCTCCGCTGACGTTCGGCACCTTGAAAGCTGCGTTCTACGCCATGCTGCTGGCCGCTCCACTGGCCGTCGCCGCGGCGATCTACACCGCGTACTTCATGGCCCCGGGCATGCGCCGCAAGGTCAAACCGGTGATCGAGCTGATGGAAGCGATGCCGACGGTGATCCTCGGCTTCTTCGCCGGTCTGTTCCTCGCACCGTATGTGGAAGGACATTTGCCGGGCATCTTCAGCCTGCTGTTGTTGATGCCGATCGGCATCCTGGTCGCCGGTTTCACCTTCAGTCGCCTGCCTGAATCGCTGCGCCTGCGGGTGCCGGACGGTTGGGAAAGCGCGATCTTGATCCCGGTGATCCTGTTCGTGGGCTGGCTCTCGCTGTACATGAGCCCGTACATGGAAACCTGGTTCTTCGGCGGCGACATGCGCATGTGGATCTCCCACGACCTGGGCATCACCTACGACCAGCGCAACGCTCTGGTGGTCGGCCTGGCCATGGGTTTTGCGGTCATTCCAAACATCTACTCCATCGCCGAAGACGCGGTGTTCAGCGTGCCTCGCGGTTTGACCCTCGGTTCCCTGGCCCTCGGCGCCACGCCGTGGCAGACCATGACGCGCGTGGTGATCCTCACCGCCAGCCCGGGCATCTTCTCGGCGCTGATGATCGGCATGGGCCGTGCGGTCGGTGAAACCATGATCGTGCTGATGGCCACCGGCAACACCCCGGTCATGGAAATGAACCTGTTCGAAGGCCTGCGCACCCTGGCCGCCAACGTTGCGGTGGAAATGCCCGAATCGGAAGTCGGCGGCAGCCACTACCGCGTGCTTTTCCTCTCGGCGCTGGTGCTGCTGTTGTTCACCTTCGTCATGAACACCCTCGCGGAACTGATTCGTCAGCGTCTGCGCAAGAAATACTCGTCGCTTTAAGAAAGGTAGAAGTCTGTGAAACAGAACTCCCTGAAAGGATGGTTCAAGAGCGGCGCCCCTGGCGTCTGGATCAGCGGTGGCGCGGTGTCCATCGCGGTCATCATGACCATTGGCTTGCTGGCAGTGATTGCCGTGCGCGGCCTGGGCCATTTCTGGCCGGCGGACCTGGTGCACGCCAGTTACGACGTGCCGGGCCAGGCCAATCACCTCGTCATCGGCGAAGTGGTGCAGAAAGAACAAGTGCCGCGCGAGCGCCTTAAAAGCGCTGGCCTGCCGGTGCCCGATCAGGGCCCGGAGTTCATGACCCGCGAGCTGATCAAGGTCGGCAACCGTGACCTGAACGGCAACGACTTCACCTGGATCGTCGGCGAGTGGCTGACCAATCAGAAGACGCCACCCGAGTTGATGGCCATCGAGCGTCGCGAGTGGGGCAACTTCTACGGCTACCTGGTCAACGTCAAACAGGACGGCAAGGTCATCGCTGAAGGCGAAGCGGCATGGCCTGAATTGCAGGCCCGTGTCGCGCGCGTCAACCAGCTTGCCGCACAGCTCAAGAGCCTGGAAAAATCCGACATTGGCGCGATCAACGCCGGCCTCGAGCGCGTCCGTCTGCACGGTCGCAAACTGGAACTGGCCGGGACGATGGACGCTGCCGCGCAAGCGGACATGGAGTCCGAGCGTGCCGAACTGAACGCACGTTATCAGGACATCGAAGCCCGCCTGAACGACCTGCACGCCCAGTTCAACCGCGACAGCCTGACGGCCCGCGACGCGAACGGCAAAGAGATCGAAATCGGTATCGGCAAAGTGGTTCACGCCTATCAGCCGAACGCCATGAACACCTTCACCAAGATCGGCTTCTATATCAGCAAGGTCTGGGAGTTCTTGAGCGACGACCCGCGTGAAGCGAACACTGAAGGCGGGATCTTCCCGGCGATTTTCGGCACCGTGATGATGACATTGATCATGGCGATGATCGTGACCCCGTTTGGCGTCCTGGCCGCGGTTTACCTGCGTGAATATGCCAAACAGAACACCATGACTCGCTTGATCCGCATCGCCGTGAACAACCTGGCGGGCGTTCCGGCCATCGTTTACGGCGTGTTCGGTCTGGGCTTCTTCGTCTATGTGCTGGGTGGTTCGGTCGACCGGTTGTTCTTCCCGGAAGCGCTGCCGGCGCCGACCTTTGGTACGCCGGGTCTGCTCTGGGCGTCCCTGACCCTGGCGCTGCTGGCGGTACCGGTGGTGATCGTGGCCACGGAAGAAGGCCTGGCGCGGATTCCCCGCACCGTGCGCGAAGGCTCGTTGGCCCTCGGCGCAACCAAGGCTGAAACCTTGTGGAAGATCGTACTGCCGATGGCCAGCCCGGCGATGATGACCGGCATGATCCTCGCCGTGGCTCGCGCCGCCGGTGAAGTGGCGCCGCTGATGCTGGTGGGTGTGGTGAAACTGGCGCCGTCGCTGCCGGTGGATGGCAACTACCCGTACTTGCACCTGGACCAGAAGATCATGCACTTGGGCTTCCACATCTATGACGTCGGCTTCCAGAGCCCGAACGTCGAGGCCGCACGGCCGCTGGTGTACGCCACGGCGCTGCTGCTGGTGCTGGTGATCGCCACGCTCAACCTGTCGGCCGTCTACATCCGCAACCACCTGCGCGAAAAATACAAAGCGCTGGATAGCTAAGTTAATTGGTCGCCGCTGTCCCTTGTGGGAGCTGGCTTGCCTGCGATGGCATCACTGCGGTGCTACTGATAGACCGTGTCGTCTGCATCGCAGGCAAGCCAGTTCCCACAGGGATCGGCGTCAGACAGAGATTTTGAGTAAGCCGCCGGCCTGAACAAAGCCAGCGGTTCAACGAACCGAATTTGTTAGCACAGGGAGCCTCCCATGCAGCACGAAGCACATACCCACGGCATCAACATGTCGGCCCTGGGCCGCGACAAACAGAGCCTGAGCCTCGAGCAGGAAACCGTCGCCATTGAAGTGCCGGGCCTGAGCCTGTTCTACGGCGACAAACAAGCGCTGTTCGACGTCAGCATGAACATCCCGAAACAGCGCGTGACCGCCTTCATCGGCCCGTCCGGCTGCGGCAAGTCCACGCTGCTGCGCACCTTCAACCGCATGAACGACCTGGTAGATGGCTGCCGTGTCGAAGGTGCGATCAACCTGTACGGCAACAACATCTACCGCAAGGGCGAAGACGTGGCCGAGCTGCGTCGTCGCGTTGGCATGGTGTTCCAGAAGCCCAACCCGTTCCCGAAAACCATCTACGAGAACGTGGTCTACGGCCTGCGCATCCAGGGCATCAACAAGAAGCGCATCCTCGACGAAGCCGTCGAGTGGGCGTTGAAAGGCGCGGCGCTGTGGGACGAAGTCAAAGACCGTCTGCACGAGTCCGCACTTGGCCTGTCCGGTGGTCAGCAACAACGTCTGGTGATTGCCCGCACCATCGCCGTGGAGCCGGAAGTACTACTGCTCGACGAACCGTGCTCGGCACTCGACCCGATCTCCACGCTGAAAGTCGAAGAGCTGATCTACGAACTGAAATCGAAGTTCACCATCGTCATCGTGACCCACAACATGCAACAGGCCGCGCGGGTTTCCGATTACACGGCGTTCATGTACATGGGCAAACTGGTGGAATTCGGCGACACCGACACCCTGTTCACCAATCCGGCGAAGAAGCAGACCGAAGACTACATCACGGGTCGCTACGGCTAGGAAGCTGTTGTTGCTCACTGAACTGACGCTGCGGTCCACCGCACCTTACCGGACGCTCCAAGGACGCCAACATGATTAGTAAAGAAGGCCTTACCCATCACATCTCCGCGCAGTTCAACGCTGAGCTCGAGGAAGTGCGCAGCCACCTCCTGGCCATGGGCGGGCTGGTGGAAAAGCAGGTCAACGACGCGGTGACCGCGCTGATTGAGGCCGACTCCGGCCTGGCCCAGCAGGTTCGCGAGATCGACGACCAGATCAACCAGATGGAACGCAACATCGACGAAGAATGCCTGCGTATTCTGGCCCGTCGTCAGCCGGCGGCGTCGGACTTGCGTTTGATCATCAGCATCTCCAAGTCGGTGATCGACCTGGAGCGCATCGGTGACGAAGCGACCAAGATCGCCCGTCGCGCCATCCAGTTGTGCGAAGAAGGCGAAGCCCCACGGGGTTACGTCGAAGTTCGCCACATCGGCGACCAGGTCCGCAACATGGTTCGCGATGCACTGGACGCCTTTGCCCGCTTCGACGCCGACCTGGCGTTGTCGGTGGCCCAATACGACAAGATCATCGACCGCGAATACAAGACCGCGCTGCGTGAACTTGCCACCTACATGATGGAAGACCCGCGCTCTATCTCGCGGGTCTTGAGCATCATTTGGGTGCTGCGTTCGCTGGAGCGGATCGGCGACCACGCGCGCAATATTTCGGAACTGGTGATTTACCTGGTGCGCGGCACAGACGTGCGGCACCTGGGCCTCAAGCGCATGAAAGAAGAAGTTGAAGGCACAAGTGGCGAAACCGCTAATGTTCCGGGCAAAGCTGACGATAAGTAAGATTGCCTGAGAAAAGCGCCCGGCCTTTTGGCCGGGCGTTTTTGTTTGTGGTCGATGAATTCGAAAGCAGCACCCGCGAACGAAAAGTCCCGGCGTGACTGAAGGTTTTTGGCAATGTGCCATCAGCAAAGCGCTATGCTTGCCGGGATTTTTTAAAGGGGTGATGGATGAGTAAGGTCAGTGTGTTGGTTGTGGACGACGCGTCGTTCATTCGTGACCTGGTGAAGAAGTGCTTGCGCAACTACTTCCCGGGGATCCGGATCGAAGACGCGGTCAACGGCAAAAAGGCTCAGGCCTTGCTGGCACGGGAAGCGTTCGACCTGGTCCTGTGCGACTGGGAAATGCCGGAAATGTCCGGCCTGGAGCTGCTGACCTGGTGCCGCGAGCAGGACAACCTCAAGACCATGCCGTTCGTGATGGTGACCAGCCGGGGCGATAAAGAGAACGTCGTCCAGGCAATCCAGGCCGGGGTTTCTGGCTACGTCAGCAAGCCGTTCACCAACGAGCAACTGCTGACCAAGGTCAAGCAGGCCCTGAACAAGGTCGGCAAGCTCGACACCTTGATGAACAGTGCGCCGACCAAAATGAACTCGGCGTTCGGCAACGATTCCCTGAGCGCATTGACCGGTGGCAAGGCTGCCGTGGTCGCACCCGCCGCGGCGCCGGTCAACCCGTTCGCCAAACCTGCTGCTGCCGCGCCAGCCCCGGCGGCTGCGCCGTCTCGCGGTCTGCTCAACAGCCCGCCGATCAAGCCGCCAGCGTCCTCCGCAGCGCCGACGGGCGGTCGTGGCCAGGGCCAGCTGCGCTTGCCGAACGGCATTCAGCAATGCGTGATCAAGGCCTTGAGTCTCAAGGAAGCATTGCTGGTGGTGAAACGCACCGACACCCTGCCGCAAGTGCTCGACAGCGCCGTACTCGACCTGGAGCAGGGCGATAACGCCGAAACCGCTCGTCTGAACGGCTACCTGCACGCCATCGTCGCCCACGAGCCGAAACCCGACAGCGACTGGCTGCAACTGACCTTCCGTTTCGTCGACCAGGACGCGCAGAAGCTCGACTACATCTCCCGTTTGATCGCACGTGGCACGGCGCAGAAGCATTTCGTACCGGGCGCGTAATCCCTACCGTTGATCGTTCCCACGCTCTGCGTGGGAATGCCTCTCGGGACGCTCTGCGTCCCTGCGGCTGTGACGCGGAGCGTCACTGGCTGCATTCCCACGCAGAGCGTGGGAACGATCATTTGAAACATCTGCCGACTACCCGGGTCCATTGCAGCTGCTAGGCTCCTACCCAGGACTTACTCGACAGAATCTTGCCCATGCTCGCGCGCCTGCTGTTTTTTTGCGGTCTTTTCATGGCCTCCCTCTCGGCGATGGCCATGACGATCTACAAGTCCACCGACGCCAATGGCGTGGTCTCCTACAGCGACCGCCCCACGACGGGCTCCAAGGTGTTCGTTTTTCGTGATCGCATGGTCGAGAACCTGGAGCGCCAGGTGTACGTCGTCATCACCAAGAAGAAGGGCGTGGAAAGCGTTTATGTGCGCAACGATCTGTATGCGCCAGTAGAAATCGAGTTGAGCTTCGCCGGCCTGAAGAACGTCAGCGGTGCGCCCAGCCGACCGATTCGCCGGGTGATGCCGGCACGCAGCAGTCTTCGTCTGGCGCTGCTCACGGCCACGAAGTCCGGTAAGCCGCTCGCGTACACCCCGAAATTCGAATACTCCCTGGGCGACCCCTCAGGGGCCGCCATGGCCTATCGATACCCGTTGCCCTGGCGCGGTGGACCGTTTCGGTTGAGTCAGGGCGCCAACGGTCAATACAGCCACTTCGGTCCCAAGAACCGCTACGCCATGGACATCGCCATGCCCGTAGGCACGCCGATCGTCGCGGCGCGTGGCGGTGTGGTGGTGAAAACCGAGAATGCCCAGACCGGGCGCGGCACCGATCCGTCAGGTAATTTCGTGCGGGTGCTGCACAACGACGGGACGATGGGCGTGTACCTGCACCTCAAACAAGGCTCGGTGAGCGTTCGCGAGGGGCAACGGGTGTCAGTGGGGAGTCCGCTGGCCCTGTCGGGCAATACCGGCAACAGCAGCGGGCCGCACCTGCATTTCGTGGTGCAGCGCAATACCGGGTTGGGGCTGGTGTCGATTCCGTACCAGTTCAATCAACCGGTCGGCGCATTGCCCAACTTTGCGTTGGGCAAGCAGTAGAGGCCACAGAGCTTCCTGTGGCCGGGCACTCAATCGAGCATCAACACCTTGGCCAGAATGATCTTCGGCCCTTTCATCTTCTTGATGATGATCCGCAAGCCTTCGACTTCCAGCACTTCTTCCTCTTCCGGCACCCGTTTCAGGGTTTCGTAGACCAGCCCGGCGAGGGTTTCGGCTTCGATGTGGTCCAGATCGATGCCTAACAGGCGCTCGACCTTGAACAGCGGCGTGTCGCCACGCACCAGCAGCTTGCCCGGCTGGTACGCGAGGATCCCGCGCTCAGCCTTGCGGTGTTCGTCCTGAATGTCGCCGACCAGCACTTCCAGCACGTCTTCCATGGTCAGGTAGCCGATGATGTTGCCATCGGCTTCTTCGACCAGGGCGAAGTGCGAGCCGCCTTTGCGGAACTGTTCCAGCAACTGCGACAGCGGCATATGGCGCGAAACCCGCTCCAGCGGCCGGGTCAGTTCGGCGAGGTTGAACGACTCGGGGATGTGGTCCAGGGCCGCCAGTTCCAGCAGCAGATCCTTGATGTGCAGCAGGCCGACGAACTCCTGGCGATCGCTGTCGTACACCGGATAACGGCTGAACTTGTGGCGACGGAACATCGCCAGGATTTCCTTCAGCGGCGCGTTGAACTCCAGCGTCACCAGGTCTTCCCGGGAATTGGCCCAGTCGACCACTTCCAGCTCGCCCATTTCCACCGCCGAGGCCAAAACGCGCATGCCTTGGTCGCTCGGGTCCTGGCCGCGGCTGGAGTGCAGGATCAGTTTCAGTTCTTCACGGCTGTAATGGTGCTCGTGATGAGGGCCGGGTTCGCCTTGGCCGGCGATCCGCAGGATCGTGTTGGCGCTGGCGTTGAGCAGGTAAATGGCTGGGTACATCGCCCAATAGAACAGGTACAGCGGCACGGCGGTCCACAGCGACAGCAGCTCGGGTTTGCGGATGGCCCAGGATTTTGGGGCCAGCTCACCGACCACGATGTGCAGGTACGAGATGACGAAGAACGCGGCGAAGAACGATACGCCTTTGATCACTTCGGGCGACTGCACACCGACGGCTTCAAGGATCGGTTCGAGGATGTGCGCGAACGCCGGCTCACCGACCCAGCCGAGGCCGAGGGAGGCGAGGGTGATACCCAGTTGGCAGGCCGACAGGTAAGCATCGAGCTGACTGTGAACGGTGCGCAGGATGTGTCCGCGCCAGCCGTTTTTTTCAGCGATGGCTTCGACCCGGGTCGAGCGCAATTTGACCATGGCGAATTCGGCGGCAACGAAAAAACCGTTGAGCAAAACCAGGATCAGAGCAAAAAGAATCATGCCGAAATCGGCGAAGAGTGTCGCAAGGGTCAAGCCAGGGGAAGGGTCCATGATGGAGTTTTGCGGGTTCCGTGTATTCGAAAGGAAAGAAAAAAGAGCGCCTGAAGGGCAGGCACAAGTCAGCCAATGTAGCGGCTGACCAAGTGATTGACTAGTGGCGCGTGCCGGCCGGTATCAGTCGGTCGCGCTGATGACCCGGGATTTGGTGACCTGGGCCGGCGCAAAATGGCAGGTAAACGTGCTGCCGTGGCCCGGTACACTGCTGATTTCCATCCGCGCGCGGTGGCGCAGCAGCACGTGTTTGACGATCGCCAGCCCGAGTCCCGTACCGCCAGTGTTGGAGTTGCGGCTGGAATCGACGCGGTAGAAGCGTTCGGTCAGACGCGGCAGGTGTTTGCTGTCGATGCCGATGCCCGAGTCCTGCACGCTCAAGTGTGCGCCTTGCTCATCGCCCCACCAGCGAATGCGGATATTGCCTTCGGCCGGGGTGTATTTCACCGCGTTGAACACCAGATTGGAAAACGCGCTGCGCAACTCGGCTTCGCTGCCCTTGAGCAGAATCGTCGGGTCGGCTTCCAGGGTGATCTTCTGATTGCGCTGGGCGGACAGTTGCTGAGCGTCGCTCTTGATCGATTGCAGCAAGCCGTCGATGGCCACCGGCTGGTTGTCCGAGGGGTAATCGGTGGCTTCCAGTTTGGCCAATAGCAGCAAGTCGTTGAGCAACGTCTGCATGCGCCCGCCTTGCTGCTGCATTTGTTGCAGGGCACGGGACCAGCGCGGGTTTACGTCCTCGACGTTGTCGAGCAGGGTTTCCAGATAACCGCAGATCACCGTCAACGGCGTGCGCAGTTCATGGGAGACGTTGGCGATGAAGTCTTTGCGCATCTGTTCCAGTTGATGGATGCGCGTCACGTCGCGCACCAGCATCAAGTGTTCGTTGTTGCCGTAGCGGGTGATGTACAGCTGAATGCGCAGGCGATCATTGATCGGTGAAGGGATTTCCAGCGGCTCGGCGTAGCTGTCCTGCTCGAAGTATTCCTTGAAGCGCGGATGACGCACGAGGTTGGTTACCGGTTGGCCGCTGTCTTGCGGGGTCTTGAGGCCGAGCAGGGTTTCGGCGGCGCGGTTCCACCATTCCAGGTTGCCGTCGCTGTCGAGCATGATCACCGCGTCTTTCAGCGCGGCAGTGGATTCCTGGACCCGATCGATCACCGCTTGCAGGCGCCCGCGCACACGCTGATCGCGGCGTTGCAGGTGATAGATGCTGTCGAATACTTCGCCCCACAGGCCATAGCCATCGGGCGGTGCTTCATCGGGTTTGTGCAGGCGCAGCCATTCGTGCAGACGCAGCAGTTGCTTGAGGGTCCAGGCCAGGTAAAGACCCAGGCCCGCGGCGAGGCTCCAGCCGTAATAGCCGGTAATCAGGCCGATCACCAGGCAACCGGTCACCAGCAAAAGCATGTGGCGGATCAGGGTGCCATGCCAGTTTTGGTTCACTTGAACGCGCGTCCTTGTCAGCTTGTCGAGCGGGATAGATCCGGATCAGGCCTTGGTGGAGAACCGGTAACCGGTGCCGCGCACGGTTTGTACCAGATTTTCGTAAGCATCACCCAGGGCTTTGCGCAGGCGGCGGATGTGCACGTCGACGGTGCGCTCTTCGACATAAACGTTGCCACCCCAGACCTGGTCCAGCAACTGGCCACGGGTGTAGGCACGTTCCTGGTGGGTCATGAAGAATTGCAGCAAGCGGTATTCGGTCGGGCCCATCTCGGCAGGTTTGCCGTCGATGGTCACGCGGTGGCTGATCGGGTCCAGCAGCAGGCCGCCGACTTCGATCGGCGTCTCGCCATCGGTTGGTCCGGCACGGCGCAGCACGGCCTTCAGGCGCGCAACCAGCTCACGTGGGGAAAAAGGCTTGGTGATGTAGTCATCGGCGCCGACTTCCAGGCCCTGGATCTTGTTGTCCTCTTCGCCCTTGGCGGTGAGCATGATGATCGGGATGTCCCCGGTCAGCTCATCGCGCTTGAGGCGTCGGGCCAACTCGATGCCGGACGTGCCGGGCAGCATCCAGTCGAGCAGGATCAGGTCCGGCTTGCGGTCGACAATGATGGCGTGGGCCTGCTGCGAGTTCTCAGCCTCCATGCAGTCATAGCCGGCCATTTCCAACGCAACGGCGATCATTTCGCGAATGGGCGCTTCGTCGTCGACGATCAGAATGCTCCTGCCAACCATGCCTTAATCCTCTTGTCATTTAACTGTCTTGCGCCGCATTAGATAACGGAATTATTGCAGTCGTGTGACAGTATTTTAGTCGTCCGGCGATTGTCATGATCCTGAACTAAGCTCTAAGTCCGAATCCTGACAACCACAAAAGGAAGGTTTCCATGAAGCACATCGCTCAATCCTGGAAGGCGTTGCTGGTCACTGCTGCGCTAATGATGCCGACAATGGCCTTCGCCGCAGACCCGGGCATGGTTAAAGACGGCATGTTGGTCGACCACAAGGGCATGACGTTGTACACCTTCGACAACGACACTGGCGGCAAGTCGGCGTGCACCGGCAAGTGCGCAGAAAACTGGCCACCGCTCAAAGCCACCGACGCCGACAAGGGCGACGGCAAGTGGACCATTATTGAGCGTGACGATGGCACGAAGCAGTGGGCGTTCGACGGCAAGCCGCTGTACTACTTCGTTCAGGACAAGAAGCCTGGAGACATGACAGGCGACAAGAAAATGGACAAGTGGCACGTCCTCCAAGGGCCGAAGATGTAAACCTGTAGCAGCTGGCGAAGCCTGCGTTCGGCTGCGTAGCAGTCGTAAAGTCTGCTCACGCGGTGTATCAGATGAACCGCGTACTCAGGATTTACGACTGCTGCGCAGCCGGACGCAGGCTGCGCCAGCTGCTACATAAAAGCGTGTCCATCATCGCAGCGCGTAATCCAGTACGATCCCGACAAAAATCGCCAACCCCGCCCAATGGTTGTGCAGAAACGCCTTGAAGCAACGCATCCGGTCCTTGCCACGGGTGTACCAGAACTCCCACGCAAAACAGCCCGCCGCCGCCAGCAATCCCAAGTGGAACCAGCCACCGAGCTCGAATTTCGCCCCGGCCAGCAGCAGGCAACCCAGCGCCAGCCCCTGCAGAATCAGGATGATCACTCGATCCGCTTCGCCAAACAGAATTGCCGTGGATTTCACGCCGATCTTCAAGTCGTCGTCACGGTCAGTCATCGCGTAATAAGTGTCGTAGCCCACTGTCCACAGCAGGTTGGCGATCCACAGCAACCACGCCGCCGCCGGCAGTTCACCGGTTTCGGCGGTGAATGCCATCGGCATACCCCAGGAAAACGCGGCGCCCAGCACCACTTGCGGGTAATAGGTGTAGCGCTTCATGAACGGGTAAGTGAGGGCCAGTGCCAAACCGCCGAACGACAGCCAGACCGTTGCCGCATTGGTGCACAACACCAGCAGGAAACTCACGCCCATCAGCAGCGCGAAGAACACCAGCGCTTCTTTGGAACTGATTTTGCCGCTCACCAAGGGCCGCTGTTCAGTGCGTTTCACGTAGCCATCGACCTTGCGGTCTGCCCAATCATTGATCACGCAGCCGCCAGCGCGGGTCAGCACCACGCCCAGGACGAAAATCACGATATTGGCCAGCGACGGCGAACCTTTACCAGCAATCCACAGCGCCCACAGCGTCGGCCACAGCAGCAGGTAAATGCCGATCGGTTTGTCCATGCGGGTCAGCTGAATGAAATCCCAGGCCCGTGGATTCAAGCGATTCAGGGACTTGAGCAGGCTTTGGTACATCAGCAATTCTCCGGATGGGCGCGGGTGGCGTTCCACAAGGTCGGCAAGAAGATTTCGGCCACCAGCACGCTCAAGGCGCCGCGGTCGAAACGCGAACGGCGGCCCCACAGTTCAGGTGCCCGGGACTCCATCGGCAGCCATTCCTGAGGATAGTGACAAACCTCAATGGCGCGGCGTTGAAATGCCTGATCGCAAAACAGCAATTCGCCCAGGGAGCGGCTGCCCAACTCGTCCATGTGCAGGCCGTCGCCCTGCAAGGCACTGCGCGCCGCCACGCTGCGGGCAAACACCCAGGCTTCGCCGTGGCCGCGCAGATACACCTCGCGCACCCAGCCTTCGCTGCCTTCGGCCAGGTCCAGCGCGGCGCATTCGTCGCCGCGCAGCGGTTGCCAGCCTTCGAAGAGTGGCGTGACGCTGAAGCCGTCATTCGACAGACGGATCAGCCGTCGGGTCAAAGAGCCTTCGTCGAACAACCAGTCGAGGGTAGACGTGTCGGGGAGGGGCGTCAGTTGGCTTCGAGGGAGCCAAAGCGGGGTCACGGCGGGGGATTTTGAGTGCGGCACAGTGAGTCATTATTGGCAGCAAATGAGGCGGCGAGCTTACCATGTCAGCCTGCGATTTTGATTGATCCGGCCGGCCATTGCGTCGAACAGGCTTGCATCTGCCGGGCCCGATCAGTACAAAACGCCCTGAGCCGGACGGCAGCGCTCCAACCATCGACCGTTCGCGCCGGCAAAAGCCTGAATCCTGAGGATGTACGTGAATGAAAAAGTGGCAATGTGTGGTCTGCGGCCTGATTTACAACGAAGCCGACGGCTGGCCGGATGACGGCATTGCGCCGGGCACCCAATGGCAGGACGTGCCGGAAGACTGGCTATGCCCGGACTGCGGCGTAGGCAAGATGGATTTCGAAATGATCGAAATCAACTAAGACTTTTAGAGGAGCAAGGAATGAACGCACCTGTCGTGATCGTCGGCACCGGGCTGGCTGGCTACAACCTGGCCCGGGAGTTTCGCAAACTCGATGGCGAAACCCCGCTGCTGCTGATTACGGCCGATGACGGACGCTCCTACTCCAAGCCGATGCTCTCCACCGGTTTCGGCAAAAACAAAGACGCTGACGGGCTGAGCATGGCCGAACCCGGTGCCATGGCGGAGCAGTTGAAGGCCGAAGTGCGCACGCACACGCGCATCAGCGGCATCGATCCTGGCCACAAGCGTCTGTGGATCGGGGAGGAAGCGGTGTTTTACCGTGACCTGATCCTCGCCTGGGGCGCAGAAACCGTGCGGGTGCCGATCGAAGGCGACGCGGCGGACGCAGTCTTCCCGATCAACGACCTGGAAGACTACGCACGCTTTCGTGCCGCGGCGGCCGGCAAACGTCGGGTGTTGCTGCTCGGTGCTGGCCTGATCGGCTGCGAATTCGCCAACGACCTGATCCTTGGCGGCTACGAGGTGCAACTGGTTGCACCGTGCGAGCAGGTCATGCCGACTTTGTTGCACCCGGCAGCGGCCGCTGCGGTCCAGGCCGGGCTGGAAAGTCTGGGCGCACGTTTCCACCTCGGGCCGGTGCTCAATCGTTTGCAGCGTGTTGAAGATGGACTGGAAGCACATCTGTCCGATGGCCAGGTGATCCCTTGCGATGTGGTGGTGTCGGCCATTGGCCTGCGCCCGCGCATCGATCTGGCGGCTGCGGCCGGTGTGCAGGTCAATCGCGGTGTGGTGGTCGATCGCCAGCTGAAAACCTCTCACGCCAATATCTATGCCTTGGGCGACTGCGCCGAGGTCGATGGGCTGAATCTGTTGTACGTCATGCCCCTCATGAGCTGTGCGAGAGCGCTGGCCCAGACCCTCGCCGGAAACCCGACGGCGGTGAGCTATGGACCGATGCCCATCACCGTCAAAACGCCGGTCTGCCCATTGGTGGTTTCACCGCCACCACGGGGTTTAGAGGGCGTCTGGACAGTCGAAGGGCAGGGCGCGGACATCAAGGTCTTGTGCCGCGATGCCAGCGGCAAACTGCTGGGTTATGCCCTGACAGGCGCGGCGGTGATGGAAAAACTGGCCCTGAACAAAGAGCTTCCGGCACTGCTGGCGTAAATACCGGTCGTTCTGTCGGAATCACCCCTCTTTTGCCCTTACAAAGGTCGCGCCGAGACTGGCGCGGCTCTTCACTGCGTGCCATCCTCACTCCCGTCTGCCGCAGAGTAGAGCACCTGCGGCGCTTTGGGCGCTGTTCCAACGAGAACAGCACGGACATAACAACAAAAAACCGTCAAAGGGGCTTCACTAATGCGTAAACCAGAACTCGCCGCTGCAATTGCTGAAAAAGCAGACCTCACCAAAGAGCAGGCCAACCGCGTTCTCAACGCCGTTCTCGAAGAAATCACCGGCGCTCTGCACCGCAAGGACAGCGTCACGCTGGTGGGCTTCGGCACCTTCCTGCAACGCCATCGCGGTGCCCGCACCGGCAAAAACCCGCAAACCGGTGAGCCCGTCAAAATCAAGGCCAGCAACACTGTTGCGTTCAAGCCAGGCAAGTCGTTGAAAGACAGCGTTAATCCGTAACACGCACCGACTTCCCGCGTAGCGGGTGAGCGGGAATAAAAAATGGGCACGCCAACCAGGTTGGGTGCCCATTTTTTTATGGGTGGCGGATTAGATGGCGCGGCTTTGTTGCTTGGCGAAAATCGCTGCTATCTCGGGTTCATCCAGATGATCCAGCATTCGCTCCACCAACAAATGCACCCCATCGGCCATGCGACTGAGCGCCAGGGCTACGGAGCGGCGTGAGCCGTCCACATCGTCGGCGAGGTTGGCGGCGATGGCGCTGATGGACAGCAAATCTTCCGAGGCATTGGCGAGAAGGGTTTCAGGGTTGATGCCCGGACTGACGCTGAAGAGCTGGCCGTTGCGTTTGGGTGGTTTGGGGTCGGCTGGCGGGAAGTGATGGTCGAGGGCGCGCTCGGCGGCTTCGTTGAGTTTGTTTGAATCGGGGCTTTCGTAGGGAGAGACCGGATCGTTGTCGGGTGGGTTGGGAGTAACCTTGAACATGATCTTCAATTCCTTGAGTGATGCTGACAACACTTCGCCGACTAAACGAAGGGGTGGCAGCTGTACGCAGGTTAGTCGGACCGGGGAATTGAAGAAGCCGGCGCACCCGAAGGTGCCCTACGCACAGCCACCATCAAATGCAGGTAGGAAATACCTGTCTGACAGAAGCTTGTGCATCTTCAATTACCAGCGAGCGACTAAACCCGATCACTGATGGGCAGTGACAGGAACCAAGTTACCGACCGCCCCCAAGGCGCACAAGCCGGCGGATTCTGGCGTAGGCGTAGGCAACGGCGCAAGGTGTTGTAGCTTGCAGGAAGTAACCTTTAAACGTTTTAAACGTCGCTATGGAGGACTGCACCCTGCTCCAAGTTAATCTTGCCCCATTGGCTTGGAAGTTGTGGTAGTAGCGGATTTTTTTCAGCGGGCCGGTGCCGTCGACGCGGGCCAGGGGTTCGTAGCCTTCGTCTTCGTAGAGGCGATGGATTCGACTGATCGGATGGCGAGGGAACATGATGAGTGCGAGCTGGAAAAATGGGCACACCGCCTGGATCAGGTGCCCATTTTTGTTGGACACAGAGATGAACTTCTAACGAAGTCCCTCTACCAGTACCTTGTCTTTCTCGCCGCCCCAAGGATCGTCCAGCAGGTACCTGGCTGGAGTTTTGCTGTCTGATGGGACTAGAGTGATTTTGTAAAAGATTTCTTCACCCTCACAAACCTCGAAATACAACGCATAGTCGCGTTTCTCTAGATCAAGCTCGACCTTGAATTTTTCAGCAGCGGATGCAATTTCCACATGACCGGGATCCGTGACATGAAATGGCACGACGATGCAGCGCTGGGTGGAGGGGTCGAGGTTGAAACTGTCTTCCAGTTTCAGGTGCACGTTTGCCCCGAAAGCATCTTCGGGTAGAGGGTCAAACACAACATAGTCGCTATGGAGGACCGCACCCTGCTCCAAGTTAACTTTGCCCCATTGGCTTGAGGTTTCGTCAAAGGGCCGTGAGCGGAATTGAATTTGGCTGTGGGATATCAGTAGATCCACAGATTGAGCATTATTTTTCATCAGTAAACCTCGATTTTAACTCTGGTCCCGTTGGGGAGGTCGGATAGGGCGTTGCCGATACTCGAGCCCGCACCCCGATTATCGCCAGGATCGATGTATTTGACGCTGGCGCCGTTACCACCTTCCTTGAACATTGCCATCGGCCATTCGTCCCGATCCTTGCCTGTTTTGGTCTTGATGTCTTTCAAGCTGAGTTTGCGATTGAGCTTAGCGGTGTCACGTTGAATGGTCACAATGTAGGGGTGACCTTTCTTGATTGCACCGTCGATATGACCGAACGTCTGCGGATACTCTGAGCGTTTCAATCGCAGTTTGTAGTCGTACTGTTTCGACCGTGCCTTGGTCAGCGTACAACCGGCAAGGCCTAGAGGGTCCAACCAAGTGAATGGATTCAGAACGAATGCGTAAAGATTGAATCCTCCCGCCAACCCAATCGGATCCGGCGTCGTAAACCGCCCCACATCCGGATCATAAAACCTGAACGTATTGAAATGCAGCCCCGTTTCCCGGTCCAGGTACTGCCCCTGGAACCGCAGGTTCTGCTCTTCAATGTAATACGGCTCGCGCACCTCTTCTAACGTGTTGCCCCACACCCGATAAGTCGCCTGCCAGACGTTGTGGCCGTCCGCTTCGGTGAGCTGTTCCGGCAGGCCGTTGAGGTCGTTGTGGTAGTAGCGGATTTTTTGCAGCGGGCCGGTGCCGTCGACGCGGGCCAGGGGTTCGTAGCCTTCGTCTTCGTAGAGGTAAAGGCTGGTCTGTTGATGGCGATGTTCCTGCAACAAGCGAAGGCCGTCCCAGGTGAAGCGGGTTTCTCCCAGTGGATAACCGTTGGGGTCGTGCTCGGTTTTTTCGATGCGCCGGCCCAGCGGGTCGTAGGTCATCCTGACCATGCTGCCGTTGTCATTGCGCACTTCGATCAATCGGCTTTCGGCGTCGTAACCGAAGCGCTGCACGCCCCGTTTAGCGCTGCGTTTTTCGATCATCCGGCCAAACGCGTCGTAGCGGTAACGTTTGTCCTGATAGGTCAGCAGTTTGTTGTGCACCACCAGCCCGGCGCCGGGTTGCGGGCTGTCCAGCAGGTTGGCGGCGGCGTCGTAGGCGAAGGTTTCGCGCTGGCCGTGCAGGCTGTCCTGGCTGGCGATGATGCGGCCGGTGGCGTCGTAGTGCAGCAGTTGGCGGTGTTGCGCGGCGGGTTGTTGGTCGAGTTTGCCGATCAGGTTGTCGGCGGGGTCGTACTCGAAATGTTTCTGCACGGCGGCCGGCATCAGCGAGGGTTGGCTGCTGTGTCGGCGTTGGCGTGAGCGTAAACGGCCGCTGCGGTCGTATTCGCTGCGGGTGCTGATCTGGCCTTGGGTGCGCAGCACTTCGCGGTGCAGGCGGTCGCGTTCGAAGTCGCTGATGACCTGGCCGTCGAGGTTGATCTGGTGCAGGTGGCCGCTGCCGTAATACAGGCGGTTGATCCAGCGGCTGTCGGGCAGTTGGGTCTGGATCAGGTTGCCGAGTTCGTCGTAGTGGTGTTGCAGGCTGCCAGCCGCGCTTTGTTCGGCGAGCAACTGGCCGAGGGCGTCATAGGCGAAGCTCAGGGTTTGTGCGTTGCCGTGGTGGTCGGTGAAGGTGACAGCGGTGAGCTGGTCCAATGGGTCGTAGGTGTAGTCGGTACGGCCATCGTCGGTGATTTTGGCGATCAGCCGGCCGACAGCGTCGCGTTCCAGTCGATGAACGATGGGGGCCAGAGGCGTCTGGGGGACGATGGCCAAGCCGTTGCCGTAAGGCGCCGGAACAGCCGTTACCGCCGCGACGTTATCCAGCGGGTCATAGGCGTAGCGCTTGGCGCTGCCGTCGAGGTCTTGTTGTTCGGTCAGTCGATCCGCGGCGTCCCAGGTAAACCGATAACTTTCGCCGTTCTCGTTGATCAGCGCTTGCAGCCGCCCGTAGCTGTCATACCCGAACTGCACCTGCCTGCCATGGGCGTCGGTGCGCTGGCGCACCTGGCCGCGACGGTTGTGTTGGTAGAGCGTGGTGTGCCCGGCCGGATCGGTGTAGCCGATCAACTGGCCGCTGACGTCGCGCTGATACTGCTCGGTGCGGCCGTCCGGCAATTGGCTGCTGAGCAGGCGCCCCTGGGCGTCGTAGCTGAATTGGGTGCGTTCGCCGAGGGCGTCGGTGATGACTTGCAGATAGCCCCGGTGGTCGTAGCTGAACCGTGTCGGATAACCCGAGCAATCGATGTGCTCCGCCAGTTGGCCGAACGGGTTCCAGCGCAGTTTTTTGCTTTTGCCGGTGGCGTCGATGATCTCGACGACCTGGCCGTGGGTGTCGTAGCGGTAGCGGGTGATGTGGCCCAGCGGATCGGTTTCGGCGATGCAGTTGCCGCGCTGATCGTAGCGGTACTGCCAGCTGTTGCCGGCGGCGTCGGTGTTCACCAGCGGCAAGGCCCAGTGCTCGAGCCAGAGGGTCGAATCGCTGCGGCCCAGCGGGTCGGTTTCGCCGATCAGGTTGCCGGCATCGTCGTAGCTGTATTCATAGCGACCGCCCTGTGGGTCGATGGCGCTGAGCAGTTGGCGCTCGTCGTTCCACTCGAACTGCCAGGTGTGGCCGAGGTTGTCGGTGTATTGGGTGATCTGGTGCTGGGTGTTCCAGCGCCGTGTACTGACGCGCTGCAAGCCGTCGGTGATGCGCGTGACACCGGCGCCGAGGTCGTAGTCGAACTGGTAAGCGTCGCCCTCGTCGGTCCAGTGCCGGACCACGCGCCATTCAAGGTCTTCAATCAGCGCCCATTCATAGAAACAACGCAGCCCCGTGGGCAACTGGTGCTCGACCATCCGTTGTCCGGCGTCGTAACTGAAGCGCCGTTGTACCAGGCCGGTGGCGTCGCGCACTTCGGCCAGGTTGGCTGACTGATCGTAGCCATAACTCACCAACACTTCGCGGTGTTGGTCAGGGTAGACCCGTTCCACCTGACTGACCCGGGTCTGAAGGTAGGTCAATTCCACCTGAACCAAGTCAAAGGTGTCGCGCAGTTTTACAAGGCGTCCGGCGGCGTCATAGTCGAGGTAGATGCGGTTGTCATTGCGATCACCCAATTGATCAAGGCGCAGCAACGCGGTATTGCCCGGCGTTGGATTGAACAACCGATACACACCGTCATCGCTTTCAATCAACAACTGCCCATTAACGTGGCGCCGAACACTCAGCCCTTCCCCCGCACTGAACACCGCACCGCCCAAGGGAATCGATCCCATGTCGATGCGCCGGCCCTGCTCATCGGTGTAGACCAGCGTTTCGCCGCCCTCCGGGTGCGGCAGGATTTCAACCCGCACCTCATAGGACACACTCCAACCCGCGCCAAACAACCCATTGCGCCGCTCGTCGCGGCTGTTGTAGAAGCGCTGCCAATCCATCGGCAAAATGCCCGGCAACACGAAATCCAGCTCTTCATCGCTCCCCAGCACCTTGGCCCCGGTCGCCGCGTGCACCGGGTTCGACGAGCCCATGGCTGCGTTGGCCATCGCACCCATCGCGCTGCTGACGGCCATCGACGTCGCGCCACCGATCAGCATGCACGGCAATTTGCTGAAGAACTTGCCTTTGCCGCCCTTGAGCATCAGCAGCGCCGTGACCGCCAGCCCCACGCCCGGGGTCTTGCCGCTGCGGATCTCGCGTACCACCACCGAACCGCCGCCAATGGTCACGTTGGAAGAGATCAGCCCGGACGATACGACCTTGGCATCGCAGGTGCTGCGGTCGCCGCTGCGCACGGCGGGCTGGCCGTTGATGGTGACCTTGTCCGAGCCCTCGGCCAGAAACTGCGGCGGCATCGGCGGATGCTTCATGCAGACGAGCAGGTCCAGCGGCTTGGGCACCGCGCCGGGTGCTGGGGTGGCGACGGTGGGGCGCCACATCTGGGAGAAGAAGCTCTCGGCCATGTCGAGGTAACTGGCTTCGGCTTCCGGCTCGGGCATTTCCAGTTCGGTGCCGGCCGGCGCGACATGGGACGGGATCGCCCCGGCGGCCCGAGCGGCGGGAATGTTGTTGGTGAGGGTGTTGGTGGAGCCGGTGAGAATGTTCGCCTGCACCGTGGGCGGAAACAGCGAATTACTGAAGCTCTCGCACAAATTGCTCAGGCCCTTGTCGGCCCCGGTCTTGCTCATGGCAAGGCCGACGATCGTGCCCACCACCAGGCCAAGCACGACGCAACCCAGCCCCCCGGTGACGACCGTGATGCCCGTGGCCGCCACCACGGCAGCGGTAGCCAGTGCGGTGATCGCGATGTTGGCCGCTACCTCCAGCACGCCGCCGAGGATGTCGGCCATCATCGAGGTGTGGTCGAGCGCATCGCCCAGCCGGGCGGCCCAGAGTGCATCAGACATGCAGGGTGCTCATCAGGCCGGAACGTCGAACAACAGCGAACTCTTGATGGTCGCCCAATGCGCGGCTTCGGCATCGCCGAGTTTTTCGGCCTTCACGTAGCTCAGGGCGAGCATTTTGCGGGTGCCGGGCAACACCAGTGCCAACTGGTATTGGAAGACTTTGTCGTTGCCCTTGTTGAACTGGCTGCGCAACTCGATGCCTTCGACTTCCTGGCTGGCACCCAGGCGCACGGCGACGCCCGGTTGGAAACGCAAGTCTTGCACTTGTTTTTCCAGACGCTTGAGCTGGTCGTCGAAGTTGCTTTGCAGGGTTTCACCCTCGGCCAGCAAGCTGCGGCTGACAATCAGCGAAGTACCCAGTTCAGGGAACTTGAGGATGTTGATCGAGGCGTCTTGCAGTTCGCCTGCCGGCAGTTGGAACTGGAATTCATTGATTCGGTAAGTCATGGAACACAGATCTCGTGATTAGCCCTTGGGCTTGGGAAACGCGGCGTTGATGTTGGCGTCGATGCTGGCCTTGACGCCCTGGCCATCAGGCGTGGCGCCAGCGCCGCCGCCGTTGTTCAGGTGCAGCACGCCGCCGGTGTTGAACTCGGCATCACCGCTGGCATAGAAGCTGATTTGCACGCCGGTCAGGTTGATCTGGCCGCTGGCATTGAGCTCCAGGATGCTTTCACCACAGACCAGCCGCAGGTTCTCGCCCACTTCAATGACGTAGCTCTGGCTGATGCTGTCGGTCTTGCGCTGGCCCACCGAAAGAATGTCTTCCTGTTTGACGATCCGCAGGCGGTTGTTGCCGATGGTCACCGTCTCGTTATGCCCGACGCTCTTGTTGCGGTCGTGGCCGACCGAGTGGCTTTCATCCACCTCGACCACGATGTCCTGATTGCGCTCGGCGTGGATGTACAGCTGCTCGGCGCCTTTCTTGTCTTCCATGCGGATTTCGTTGAAGTTCGCCGGTGTGCCGCCCTTGCTCGAACGGCTTTTCATGCCGCTCTGGGTGGCGTTTTCCGGCAAGTCGTAGGGCACGGTTTGTTCGGCGTTGTAGACGCGGCCGGTGATGATCGGCCGGTCCGGGTCGCCTTCGAGGAAGCTGACGATCACTTCCTGGCCGATCCGCGGGATCTGCATCGAACCCCAGTTTTTACCGGCCCAGGATTGCGACACGCGAATCCAGCACGAACTGTTTTCGTTGGACTGGTCGTGGCGGTCCCAATAGAAATGCACCTTCACCCGGCCGAACTGGTCGGTCCAGATTTCCTCGCCCTTGGGGCCGACCACCAATGCGGTCTGCGGACCTTTGACGATAGGGCGGTGGGTGTTGGGCAGGGGGCGGTAGCTTTGTTGCGCATCGATGCAGGTCAGGCTGCTTTCGAACTGTGCCGAAGCAGCCGCGCCGCCGGTTTCCCCGCTTTCCTGGGCGACGTAGTAACGGGCGCCGACGATCAGGTATTCGCGGTTCTGGTCCTGGCGGCTGAAGCCCGTGAGGCCGAACAAATGACCCGACCCCAAACCCCGGGCGTTGCCGGCGAACTCCACCTGTTCGTGCAAGGTCTGCAAGGCTTCGATGCGGGTGCGGGCGTAATGTTCGCCGTCTGCGCTTTGCACATAAGTGCCGGGGTAGTCGTACAGCGGATAGTCGCCGGCGGTGTGTGGACGGGGCATGGTCGAGCGCACGTCAATTCGCGCGCTGGGGCGCTGGAAGTCATAGTCGTTGAGTTCCAGCGAACCTGGCTGGACTTCCTGGGCCAGGTGCCAATCGTGGATGTGATCGCGTTCGCGCTGCTGTTCATTCTTGGGGTAGTAGGGCACTGAGGCATAGCCGGGCGCACTGGTATGGGCGCCATAAGCATCGGCCAGTACCAGCACATGACGACCCTGTTCATGGCGGAAGAAGTAGTAGATCCCTTCCTGTTCCATCAGGCGGCTGACGAAATCGAAGCTGGTTTCGCGATACTGCACGCAGTATTCCCACTCGCGATAAGGCCGGCTCAGGGCATCTTCGAAATCGGAAAAACCCAGGTCGCGAAACACCTGCTTGATGATCTGCGGGATGGTCAGGTTCTGGAAAATCCGGCAATCGGAGGTGCGGGTCAGCAGCCAAAGCCAAGGCCGCAGCGTGGCTTGATAGCTGGCGAACTGGCCCTGGTCGACGTTCTGGCTGCAGCGGGCAACGATGCCATGGAAATGACGTTCGCCACCGCCCTCCAGTTGCAGGCTCAGGCACATGGGTTTGCCCAGCAACTGGTTGAGGTCGATGGCGTTGTCCAGCGAGTGCAGTTGCAGCTCATAGTTGAACAGCCGCCCCAGCTCTTCGCCGCCGCCCATGTCCTTGAGCAACAGCACATCCGGCCCCAAGGGGCTGGTGATTTTTGCCAGGCGTGAGAGTTGCTTGAATAGCATCAGTTATCCCGTAAACGTTGTAATCGCCGCGCCGCTTTCTCCCTGCCGGAACCGGATCAAATGTGGGAGCTGGCTTGCCTGCGATAGCGGTATATCAGTCGACATCAATGCTGAATGTCACACCGCAATCGCAGGCAAGCCAGCTCCCACACTGACCGCATTCCTCCAGGGGCTATGCCGCGTCGCTGAAGTCGTAGTGCAATTCATTATCCCGGGCGCTGATTCGCACCCCTGCCAGCGCTTTGCCTTCGAGCATGCGGGTGAGGAACTCGCGGCTCATGTCCGGCAACAGGCTGTTGGTCAGGATGGTGTCGATCATCCGCCCGCCGCTTTCGGTTTCGGTGCAGCGGGAGACGATCAGGTCGATCACCGCGTCGTCGTAATCGAAGGCCACTTTATGAGTGTTCTCCACGCGCTTTTTGATGCGGTTGAGTTGCAGGCGGGTAATGGCCTTGAGCATGTCGTCGTTGAGCGGGTAGTACGGAATGGTCACCAGGCGGCCCAACAATGCCGGCGGGAAAATCTCCAGCAGCGGCTGGCGCAGGGCCTTCGCGATTTCTTCGGGCTCGGGCACGTTTTGCGGGTCTTTGCAGACC
The DNA here is from genome assembly GCF_058788075.1 of Pseudomonas sp. FW305-20. Taxonomy (NCBI): domain Bacteria; kingdom Pseudomonadati; phylum Pseudomonadota; class Gammaproteobacteria; order Pseudomonadales; family Pseudomonadaceae; genus Pseudomonas; species Pseudomonas sp. FW305-20. Next base: position 143,232 of record NZ_JBYTAJ010000006.1, read on the forward strand.
TGGGCAATCAGATCAGTACCCGCGTTGGTAGTCAGCAGGATCAAAGTGTTCTTGAAGTCGATCACTCGGCCTTCGCCGTCCTCCATCACGCCTTTGTCGAAGACCTGGAAGAAGATCTCGTGCACGTCCGGGTGGGCTTTTTCCACCTCGTCCAGCAGCACCACGCTGTAGGGTTTGCGCCGCACGGCTTCGGTCAGCACGCCGCCTTCGCCATAGCCGATGTAGCCCGGTGGCGCGCCCTTGAGGGTGGACACGGTGTGAGCTTCCTGGAATTCGCTCATGTTGATGGTGATGACGTTCTGCTCGCCGCCGTACATGGCTTCGGCCAAGGCCAGGGCGGTTTCGGTCTTGCCCACGCCGGAAGTGCCCGCGAGCATGAACACGCCAATCGGTTTGCTCGGGTTGTCGAGGCCGGCGCGGGAGGTCTGGATGCGCTTGGCGATCATCTGCAAGGCATGGTCCTGGCCGATGATGCGTTTCTTCAGGTGCTGGTCGAGGTTGAGCACGGTTTCCAGTTCGTTGCGGGCCATGCGGCCCACCGGGATACCGGTCCAGTCGGCGACCACCGAGGCCACGGCCTGGTAATCCACGGTCGGCAGAATCAACGGGGTTTCCCCTTGCAGAGCGCTCAGACGCAGTTGCAGGTCCACCAGTTTCTCGCGCAGAGCGTGGCTGTCTTCACTGCCAACGTCGCGGTCTACCACGCCGACGCTTTCGCGCAGGGTGGCGCGGGTGGCGAGCAGTTCGTCCACCAGGGTTTTCTCTTCGGCCCAGCGGCTTTCGAGTTCGGCCAGGCGTTCGCGCTCGGCGGCCAGCAGGTTTTCGCTGTTGCTCTGGCGGGCGCCGATGACGATACCGATGGCGTGCTCGCGGGCGATGATTTGCAGTTCGGTTTCCAGCGCCTCGATGCGGCGACGGCTGTCGTCCACTTCAGCCGGCACGGCGTGCAGGCTGATGGCAACCCGGGCGCAAGCGGTGTCCAGCAGGCTCACGGATTTGTCCGGCAACTGGCGCGCCGGGATGTAGCGATGGGACAGCTTGACCGAGGCTTCCAGAGCTTCGTCGAGGATCTGCACCTGATGGTGTTTCTCCATGGTCGAGGCCACGCCGCGCATCATCAACAGCGCCTTGTCTTCGGACGGCTCGGCGACTTGCACCACCTGGAAGCGGCGGGTCAGGGCCGGGTCTTTCTCGATATGTTTTTTGTACTCGGCCCAGGTGGTGGCGGCCACGGTGCGCAGGGTGCCCCGGGCCAAGGCTGGCTTGAGCAAATTGGCCGCGTCCCCGGTGCCGGCGGCGCCACCGGCACCGACCAGCGTGTGGGCTTCGTCGATAAACAGGATGATCGGTTTTGGCGAGGCCTGGACGTCTTCGATGACCTGGCGCAGGCGCTGTTCGAATTCACCTTTCATGCTCGCGCCGGCCTGCAACAGGCCGACGTCGAGGCTGCGCAGTTCCACGTCCTTGAGCGCTGGCGGTACATCACCGGCGACGATGCGCAGGGCAAAACCTTCGACCACGGCGGTTTTACCGACGCCGGCTTCACCGGTCAGAATCGGGTTGTTCTGCCGACGGCGCATGAGGATGTCCACCAGTTGGCGGATCTCTTCGTCACGCCCGACAATCGGGTCAAGCTTGCCGCTGCGGGCCTGCTCGGTGAGATCCACGGTAAAACGCTTGAGCGCTTCCTGCTTGCCCATGGCGCTGGGGGCCATGGCGCCGCTGGCTTCACCGGGCACGCTGCCGGCGTTGAAACCGTCGCTGGCGCTGAGCGCATTTTCCGGCGAGTCACCGACGTATTCGTCAAAACGCTCGCTCAGGGCCTCGACCTTGATTTTGTCGAACTCTGCCGACAGCCCGAGCAGCCCGTGGCGCAGGCTCGGCGTCTTGAGGATGCCCAACACCAGGTAACCGGTACGCACCTGGCTTTCGCCGAACATCAGGCTGCCGTAGACCCAGCCACGTTCCACGGCTTCTTCCACATGGGAGGACAAGTCAGTGATTGAAGTCGAGCCCCGTGGCAAACGGTCCAGGGCTTCGGTCAGGTCCCGGGCCAGGCGTGCCGGCTCGATATTGAACTGGCGGATGAGACGGTGCAGGTCCGAGTCCTGCAATTGCAGCAACTGATGAAACCAGTGGGCCAGTTCCACATAAGGGTTACCGCGCAACTTGCAGAACACGGTGGCGGCTTCGATGGCTTTGTAGGCCACGCTGTTGAGTTTGCCGAACAACGCGGCGCGACTGATTTCACCCATGCTCTTAGCTCCTTGAGGTTTGTGAGGTGTTGGCCTGCTCGGCGTAATGCCGGGCCAGTATTAAGTCCTTGGCATCTTTTTCGGGCTTGCCCAGCCAGGTATTGAACCCCAGGCGGAAGCGGCCATTGAGCTGCAGCGCCGGTACTTCGGGCTGTTTCAGAATCAGGTTCAGATCCCAGTCCAGTTCATGGCCCAGGTATTCGGCGACCCAGGCCACCAGCTCATTGAAGGGTTGGCTGCCGGGCAACATGCTCATGTAGTCATCGAGCTTGAGTGGCCCCAGGCGAATGCGGAATTTGTGCTGGCGATCCCAGACGTAACGGCCCAGGCAAAAATCCATGCCCAATTGATGGGCGCTGACGCCCACGCGGCTGCGTTCCGGCAGTTCCAGCCATTGGCCGACGTACTCTTCAATCGCCACCGGCAGGCCGAAGTACTCGCTGAGAATGGCCTTCAAACCGTCCGGGTAGCGGGTTTGTGCCGACAGATGACCGCTGTAATGCAATTTCGCCGTGTCGGGGATCAGCCCTTGTTTGAGCAGGCTCGGCATGCCGCGGCCGCTCAGTGCTGCCAGGCGTGCCGACCAGTAGTCATCGTCCGGGCGGTCATGGCTGACCGTCGGCCGCGCTTCGGCCCAGGCCCGGTAAAACAGGCTCAGCAGGCGGTGATGGAACACATCCAGGAAGCGTTTGCTGGTGCTGTCGGCGTTGTTGCGCTGGCGTTCGCGCACATATTCGGTGAGGTGCAGCGGCAATGGGCCGTTGGGGCCGCCGAGGCCAAAAAAGAACTGCTCCAGGCGCGCCGGCGCACCGTCGACGCCTGGCTGTACCGACGCGAGGGTCGCCGGGGCGAAGGTGCATTCGGCCTGTTGCCCAAGGCGCAGCGGATCATCGGCCAGGCGCAACGAATGGCCCAGGCGCGGCAGTTCAGGCGATTCGCACTCGATGCGCCGCAACGCCTGGAAGAAGTCGTATTCCCAGGGCTCTTGGTGCATCGCGTCCAGAGTATTCACAGGGTCGGACGGCGTCCTGGCTTGGCTTTCCATCGCATGATCTCGCCGCGTTCGGTGGTACGGATCACCGTCTCGGTAAAACTGTTGATCGACACGTAGCGTGCCAGGAAGCGCTCGAACACTGCACCGAGCAAGAAGACTCCAGTGCCGCGAAACGCGTTTTCATCGAATTCCAGGGTGATCTCCAGGCCACGACCAAACACGATCGGGCCGGGCATCGGCAGGCGTCGGGTGCAAGCCTTGCTGCTGACTTCGCGCAGGCCTTCGATCTGCAATTGCAACGCCGCGTCGTTGCTGTCGCCGTACAGGCGCAGCAGTTCGCGCAGGGCGGCGGCGCCTTCGCCTTGTTCGCTCAGGGACAGGTAATTCAGCGACAGCTGGCTGATCAATCGCCACGCCTTGGCGTCATGGGCATGGCTGGCGCGTGGACGGCTCGGGCCTGCCACGCAGCGCACCGCCGCCACAGGTGCGCTGTCGGCCAGGGTGAAGTCGGTCTTGCTGTTGCCCACACTCATGAACAGCGGCAGGTCGCGGTTGGTGCACAACGCGGTGACACCCAGTTGGCGCAAGTCGTGGCGATAAGGCGCCTGCTGGCTGTCCACCAGGCTGACGAAGGTTTCGCTGCCGATGTACGTCGAGCGCGGGCCGTTGCGCCGCTGGCCGCTGGACAGCACGCGGGGTTCGCGCCGCACCGTGTACCAGGCCTGGTCGCGGCCGTAGCGAGATGGATCGCGTACCGCATAGAACGGCAAAAAAGGCTGCTCCGACCCGGTGCCGTGGCCGGTGAGGGTGGTCAGGGAATGAATCTCGAAATCCATTGGCCGGGTGCGGTCGGCGATCACATGGTGTTCATTGACCCGTTCCGACAAGTGGATGCGATCAAGGCGCTTGGGAAACAAGTTGATTGCCGGGGTGCAGAACGGCAGGAACTGCGCGGCTCCGACGCTGCCTTCCAGGCTCGGATCGTGACGGTCGAACAGCACGATCAATTCCAGTTCCTGGCCATTGCAGCGCTTGACTGCACGGCTCAACTGGGTGAAATCGACAAACAGAAAGCGCTGGGGCAGGGCGAAGTATTCCTGCAACAGGCGATAGCCCTGGAAGGCTCGCGACACCACCGGCAGCGCGGCGTCGGTATCGTCGAATCCCTGGGAGCGCAGTGCGTCCTGCGGCAGGCGTTCCACCCAGTCGGCGCCGGGCTGGCGGACGAACACGGCACAGGCATTGCCCAGCAACTGTTCATAGAGACGGAAGGGCTGCTCGTCTGCGCCACTGAGGTACAACGGCAGGTTGTCCAGGGCCAGACTGTTGAACGGCAGTTCGGCGCCGGTGCGCAGGGTCAGGCGCAGACCGGCCTTAGCCTTGGGCTCGCTGGCGGCCAGGCGCCCGAGCACGGCGGACGGGTTGCCGAAGTACTCGGCCTGGCTGACCTGCAACGGCCACAACGTCACCGCATGGGCGGTGCGGTACTCGCAGCAGGTTTGGCTTTCGCGGCCCAGGGCGGTGCGCAGGACTGTGTCCCGGGGCAGCGGGAAGCCGCTGCTCAGCGAGCCTTCATCGGGGTCGGCCTGCAATTGCACCACGGTCATCGACGGTGTCGGCGCCAGGTAATGGGGATAAGCGATTTCCAGCAGGTTGTGGGTGAAGGTCGGGTATTCGGCATCGAGCTTGAGCTGTACCCGCGCCGTCAGATAAGCAAAACCTTCCAGCAAGCGCTCGACGTACGGGTCGGCGCAGTCCATGCCGGACAACGTCAGCCGACTGGCGATCTTCGGGTATTCCTGAGCAAACTCCGCCGCGCTTTCGCGCACGTGGTGCAATTCCTGGTTGTACAGCTCCAGCAGGCGCGGGTTCATGAGCGTCTCCGCTGATCGGCGTTGATCACGCGCACATGGCCGGATTCCAGGTCCAGGTCGGTCTGCAGCATCAGACGCAACGGCACAGGCTGGGCCCAGAGATCGCCTTCGATCTCGAAACTCAGGGCGTTGTGGTTCATCTCGGCGGATGCCCGGGCCCGCACGCGCAAGGTGTTACGCAAAATCCGCGGCTCGAACGTGGCGATGGCCTGGTGGATCAACGCTTCAAGCGCCGCGATATCGACATTCGACGCACTGTTGCCGGCCAGGGCTGGCAGCCCGAAGTTGATCACCGACGTGCCGGCCGGGGTGTGCAACGTCGCATCGGCGCCGAGCAATGAAGTGGTGTTGAGCAGCCACGCCAGGTCACGCAGCACCGAGGCTTTCAGTTGAGTCAGGGAGAGCACGCGCTTGTCGGCGCTTTCCTTGAGGTTGCTCGGGTCGTCATCGGTCAACCGGTCCAGCAGGGACGGTTGCAGACGATCGCGGGTGGCGATTTCGGTTACCACGAGAAATGCGCCACGAAACTTTTCTGGTCCATGACGCCGGTCATGCAGCCAGCACTATGAGCGACTTTCGACACTTCCATGGGCTGGTCTTTGATTTGGCGGATGGCCTGATACCGAGCGTCACAATCATGGCTCGGAGCGGGTTCGGGTGTGGAGTGTTCCACGATAATGATTTGGGCGTTGTTGAAGATTTCGACCCGTGGCTGACCTTTTCGGTCGACACTCAGAAAACAAGGCCACGGCATGTCTAGTTTCAAGAGGCTTTGGTCCTGTTTGCGCAAGGCGCATTGCTGATCGTGGTTTTCCAGGGTCAGTGTTTGTCCGGCAAAAATGATTTGATTGCTGGGTGCCGCGAGTTGCTTTTGTTCGGCCCAGGCATTAGCGCTCAACAGGAGGCCGCTAGAGAGCAGAATCAACAGGGTTCGCTTAGTCATTTCAAGCCTCAAAGCCAACCTGTCATGAGTGATACGCAAAGTCGTGGGCGATTGCATGTGAAGTCGCTTACCAAGTGAAAAGCGCTGTGTAGTCTTTCTGATCGCCTGCACCGCGCAAGCAACTGGCACTGGGTGCGACGATCGAAGGTTCGAGCTGGCCGTTGATTTGACGAATGGCGCGGTACTCGGACCGGCATTCACGACTGTTCGCTGGGTCAACGTTCACATGCAGCACGATCACGATCGGTACGTTGTTGAAGGATTCGACGTGAGGTTTGCCCTGTCGGTCGACAGCAAATTGGCAAGGCCATGGCATTTCGAGGGGCAGCACGCTCTGATCCGGTTTACGCAACACGCATTGCTGCTGATCGTTCTCCAGCATCAATCGTTGTCCGCCCAAGGTGACGACTTGATCCTCGGAAGCTGGAGTAGTTTCCTGGCCGGCACACGCCCACAGGCTCGGCAACACGCAGCACAAGGCCGCCAGGTTTCGGCTGGATTTGATCATGTCAGCTCCCAGAACCAGATGGCTCTGGATTGGTAGGTAAGGTCGCTGTAACGGCCGATGGTAAAACCGCGATTCCAAAGGTCGATATGGTCGCCCGTGCGATTTTCTGCAGCTTCCCCAGGCTGCCGGAAACAGTCCTTGAAGAAGATGAGCCCGGTCTTGTCTTTCAACTTGCGGCGTTCTTCGGCACTTCCACCGAGAATCAGTGGCCGCCCCAGATGGTGCTTCCATAACCAGTTCGCCAGCGACTCGGCTCCCCTGGCATGTTCATGCGCACATTTGGGTTCGGTATAGGTAGATTTATTGACCTTGATGGTCAGCTCCGCATTGAGCGTCATGCTCATACGGATAGCGCACTGGTTTGCCCACGGACCGTCGCAAGGCTTTGCGTCAGGATGAGTAACCAGCAGATCGGAATACGCTTTCCACAAATTAATAAACGAAGGCTTGGCCATGACTCAGACACCGCAGGGAAAGGATTGGATTCGAGCAAGCACCAAAACACCCCCGGCGCATAACGCCGGGGGCCTCTTCGATTACACCTTGACGTTCTGGCGGATGTTCCAGCCGAACTTGACCGGCCCGCCGTCCTTGGTGCCGTCGGCTTTTTGTGGCTGATAGTCCACCAGCACCTTGGCGAAGTTCAGGGTGACGTTTTCGGTCAGGCGATCATCGCTGCCCGAGCCGCCGGTGCTCAGGGAAGTGATCAGCACTTCTTCCAGGTTGATGATCATGTACTCGACCTGGCTTTCACCGCCGGCCTTGCGCACGGTCAGCTTGACCTTGTCGATGTGCTTGCCGCTGGCGCAGTGCATCATCAGGTTCGGCGTGGCCTTGTCGACGTATTTGGTCAGCGACAGGTCCTGGATATTCACCTTGCCGGCACCGCCGCCGCTGCCCACGTGCATGTTGCCGGACTGAGCCATGCCCCAGCTCCAGTTCAAGACGTCGATTTCGTCCTTGTGGGCCTTGTCCATGGACTCGCCCTTGATGTCGCCGATCTTGATGAAAATATCAACAGCCATGTTTTCTCCCTGTGTGGTCTCTACCACATTGTTTGGTTGACGCCGACCTTGCGAAATCTGTTCAAAGCTACTGCAGAATCACGCTTTCTCGAGCCTGGTCCAATGCCAGTCAAGGCACAGAACCTGTGGGAGCCGGGCTTGCCCGCGATGCAGGCACTGCGGTTTTTCAGCAGAACCGCGTTGATGCCATCGCGGGCAAGCCCGGCTCCCACACAAGCGTGCCGCTGCAGTCTTTTATGCGCCTTTGGCCGAAGGCAGCTTGGATACCAGGCGCAGCGACACGGTCAGGCCTTCGAGCTGATAGTGCGGGCGCAGGTAGAACCTGGAGTTGTAGTACCCCGGGTTGCCTTCCACATCCTCGACGATCACTTCGGCCGCAGCCAATGGATGCTGAGCCTTGGTGGTTTCGGTGGAGTGCGCCGGATCACCGTCGACGTAGTTGAGGATCCAGTCCTGCAACCAGCGCTGCATTTCGTCCTTCTCTTTGAAGGAGCCGATCTTGTCGCGCACGATGCACTTCAAGTAATGAGCGAAACGGCAGGTGGCGAACAGGTACGGCAGGCGCGCGGCCAGGTTGGCGTTGGCGGTGGCGTCCGGGTCGTCGTACTCGGCCGGTTTCTGCAACGACTGGGCGCCGATGAACGCGGCGAAGTCGGTGTTTTTCTTGTGCAGCAGCGGCATGAAACCGTTCTTCGCCAGCTCCGCTTCACGGCGGTCCGAAATGGCGATTTCGGTCGGGCATTTCATGTCCACGCCACCATCGTCAGTCGGGAAGGTGTGCGCCGGCAGGTTTTCTACTTCACCGCCAGACTCCACGCCACGAATGCGCGAGCACCAGCCGAAGTGTTTGAACGAGCGGTTGATGTTCACCGCCATCGCGTAAGCGGCGTTGGCCCAGGTGTACTTGGAGCTGTCGGCACCGTCGGTGCTTTCTTCGAAGGCGAAGGCCTCCACCGGATCGGTCTTGGCGCCATACGGCAGACGCGCGAGGAAGCGCGGCATGGTCAGGCCGATGTAGCGCGAGTCTTCCGATTCGCGCAGCGAGCGCCAGCCGGCGTATTCCGGGGTGGTGAAGATTTTGGTCAGATCGCGCGGGTTCGACAGTTCCTGCCACGAGCCCATGCCCATCACGGTCGGCGAGGCGGCGGCGATGAATGGGGCGTGCATGGCGGCGCAGACTTTCGACAGTTCGCCCAACAGTTCCACGTCTGGAGGCGACTGGTCGAAGTAGTAATCGCCCACCAGGCAACCGTAAGGTTCGCCGCCGAACTGGCCGTATTCTTCCTCGTACATCTTCTTGAAGATCGGGCTCTGGTCCCACGCGGTGCCCTTGAATTTCTTCAGGGTCTTGTGCAGATCATTCTTGGAGATGTTGAGCACGCGGATCTTCAGTTGCTCGTCGCTCTCGGTGTTGTTGACCAGGTAGTGCAGGCCACGCCAGGCGCTTTCCAGTTGCTGGAAATCGGGGTGGTGAATGACCTGATTGACCTGAGCGGTGAGCTTGGCGTCGATGGCGGCGATGATCGACTCGATCGACTTGATCGCGTCGTTGGACACCAGGTCGGTCTGTGCCAGGGCCTGTTCGGCCAGGGTGCGCACGGCGGTCTCGACGGCTTCGCGGGCACGGTCGGTCTTGGGTTTGAATTCTTGCAGCAGCAGGGAGGCGAACTCGCTGGCTTCTTCGGTGGTGCTCAGTGTCTGAGCGTCTGCACGTACTGAATCGGTCATGATCATTCGTCCTGATTAAGCCTGAGGCTCGGCTGGCTTCGGCGCACTGGCAAGTGCCTGGAGCAGCGCCGGATCCTTGATGGCCTTCATGATGATTTCTTCGGCGCCAGTCTTGCCGTCCATGTAGGTCAGCAGGTTGGCCAGTTGGGTGCGCGCTTCGAGCAGCTTGTTCAGCGAGTCGACCTTGCGCGCCACGGCGGCGGGGCTGAAGTCGTCCATGCTTTCAAAGGTGATGTCCAGGCTCAGGTTGCCTTCGCCGGTCAGCTCGTTGGGCACGTTGAACGCGACGCGTGGCTGCATGGCCTTGAGGCGCGAGTCGAAGTTGTCGACATCCACCTCCAGGAACTTGCGATCGGCCACGGGTGCCAGAGGCTCGGCGGGCTTGCCGGCGAGGTCCGCCATGACGCCCATGACGAAGGGCAACTGGACCTTTTTCTCGGCGCCGTAAAGCTCGACGTCGTACTCGATCTGCACTCGAGGCGCACGGTTGCGCGCGATGAATTTCTGAGAACTTTGCTTCGCCACGTTGCTGCTCCTGGTCGCTCAAGCGACGGTGTTGGCGTCACCGGTGATACCGGTGACGTGACTGCGTGATCCGTTCGCTTTTATTCGCTGTCTGGTCCGCGCAGATTTTCAAATTGGCTCATGCCGTCGGGAATCAGATTGCGCACGATGGCCGCAAAGTCGGCGTGCACCAGATTCTTCGCCCGGTTCAACAGCACCGGCAGCGGGCTGGAGGGCTCATGACGGGTGTAGTACGCAAGAATCCGGTCCAGGCTGCGCAGCACGTCGTCGCGGTTGTTGATCTCGCCAGTGCCGGTACTGCGCGGAGCACTCGGTGCGCTCGGTGTGGTGGCGTGTTCAACCGGCGCGGCGCTGTCGTCACCGAGGGCATCGGGCAGGGGGCTGTCACCGCTCTGCGGGGCGAACTGGCCGAGGATCTGCAAAGCCATTTTGAGCGGTTGCTTCAACGGGCCAAGGTCAACGCCTTGGGCGGAACCAACTTGTTCGCTGACGTGCTGTTCGATGGCCTCGGCAGCACTGCGGGCCTCGTGCAGGGCGGCGCGGGTGATTTCAAGCTGTTCGGGATCGCTGTCGAGGAACGCCCCGGCGAGCTGTTCGGCGCCGAGGTTTTCGTCAGGGAAGCTTTGCAGGCCGCTGGCATTGGCGGCGGCGCGCAGGCTGACAGCGCCAAAGGTTCGCGAACGGGCCAGGATGCTTTCGCGCAACAGGCGAATGGTGGCATCGGACGTCAGGCCGGCGAGGGCATTGATGCGCACAGTGGGGTCGTTGTTGTCTTCGGCATCCAGACGCGGATGCAGGTCGGCCCAGTACTGCTTGAGCAATTCGCTGATCAGTGTCAGGACGCGGGCCAGGCCGCTGACGCCTTCGAGGGCAAGGGAGCTTTGCAAAAGGAAATGGGTGATGCGCAGGTCTTTGCTGCGTTGCAACAACGCCATGCTTTGCTGCTGGATGCTGCGCCATTCTGGGGGTTCGGCAGGCAATATCGAATCGCCCATGCTGCGCTCGGGCTTGCCTAGGGAGTCGCGTTCCAGGTGCAAAAAATCCGCGTCATATTCCAGATCTTCGCCACAAGGCGAAGTCGCGGACACGGCGGCGAGCAACAAAGGCACTTCCACTGAATTTGATCTCCATATCGCCCGCTCGAGAGTCGGGCAGTTCCATGTTAGTTCCAAGTGGAGCTTCACATGTTTCCTTGAATGTAATGGCCCTTTAGATGCGCAGTGATCTTAAAGTGCCATCATTCATATTCAAGAAGTTGTGCATTTTTGGTGTAGTACTTATGGCTTGTCAAGGTAAGCTATTTCCCCTGTGTGACAGATGTGAGGTGCTTAACAACCCGCGCGACCAGTGGGTCGAGGCGGGCACTGGTGCAGGTTTTTTGTCACGAAAGACGGTTAAGATCAGCAATCATGCTGGTAAAACGTGGTTTTTCAGGTTGTTTGCAAGGGTTGTCGGCGAGTCGCTCGGGCGTTAAGTCCCTCACTCGCCCGCGCGCAAAGTGTTCAGCAAGGAGGCAAGATGTCGCTGTGTTTGACTATCACTAGTTATCACAAAATTACCCCGGGTCAGTGCTCTGAAAAATCCATGGATCAGGGTGTGATGGCGATTGGCCGCAATTTGGATAATGACTGGATATTGCCTGACCCCGAGCGCTTGGTGTCCGGCAAACATTGCGTAATTCAATACAAAGATGGCCGCTACTACTTAACCGATAACAGCACTAATGGTGTGGAATTGGTCAAGGCCGGTATTCGTTTGCGCAAAGGAAACAGCGAGCCATTGCAAGATGGCGAAGTTATTAGAATCGGTGATTACGAAATCCAGGCGCGCATCGACTTCAGTCTGCCGGCGACCGACAGCAACCCTTTCGCTGATTCGTCCAATAGCTTCGAGGCCATGATGGGGCGCCAGGGCGCCGTTGCGACTGCTCCGACGTCGCTGTCCATGACACCACCTGCACATTTTCAGGGTGTGTCGGCAATGGACACACTGCCAGACCTGTTTGACTTCCTGGCACCGACCACCATCCCGCCGGCCACCCAGCCCGACCATGTCCCGGCCGAGCAGCATGACTTCCGACCACCGACCCCGATACCCCATCCAACGCCTGTGATCGAGCCTGTGCCGCAGACGTCAATGCCGGTGATTCCGGAAGATTGGGATCTGTTCAGCGACACGCCTGTGCCGGTAGCGGTCGCCCCTTTGCCGGTCGCAGAGGTTGCGCCGCCCCCCATGCCTGAACTCCGCGTGCCGATCGAGCCGGCCCCCGAACCGCCCGCGGCCATCGTCGAACGCCCGGTCAATCCGGTCAGTTCGGCCGACAACGCTCAACCCGACCTGTTGCAAGCCTTCCTGCGTGGCGCCGGGCTGGATCAGTTGCGCCTGGACAAGGCCCAGGCCGAAGCGCAGATGGAAAGCATCGGCCGCAGTTATCGGCTGATGGTCGAGGGCCTGATCGATGTCTTGCGTGCCCGCAGCAGTCTCAAGGGCGAGTTCCGCATTCAGCAGACGATGATTCAACCGGTGGAAAACAATCCGCTGAAATTCGCGCCCAATGTCGATGAAGCCTTGCTGTTGCTGTTGCGCCAGAGCAATCAGGCGTTCATGGCGCCGGACCTGGCGGTGCGCGACAGCTTCGATGATTTGCGTGCCCACCAATTGGCAGTGATGGCCGGTGTGGAAGCGGCGATCAAGCACCTGTTGGCGCGCTTCGAGCCGGCGCAACTGGAAGAGCGCATGGGCAAACCCGGTGGCCTGTCGAGCATTTTCAATGGCTCGCGACAGGCCCAGTACTGGCAGCAGTTCACCGAGCTCTACAGCAATATTTCCCGTGAGGCCCAAGAGGATTTCCAGGACCTGTTCGGTCGGGAATTCAGCCGCGCCTACGAACAACACAGTACAAGGCAGCGTCGCGGCTGAGCGCGCCATTCATAGCAAAAAATGGAACAACGGATAGCTGAAACGTCATTGAGGACGCAGGATGATTCCCAGGTTTTTACTCGCAGTCGCCACCGTGCTTCTGCTGGCCGCGTGTGCCAAGGATACGGTCAAACCCGAGGCCGCTGAGGCCGAGGCCGACACCGCCGCCGTCGAGTTGCACTTCCACGCCATCGCCAGCCTCAACCCCGGCACCAGCGGCCAACCGGCCCCGGTCCGGGTGCGCATTTTCGAACTGAAAAATGCCGCCACCTTCGGCCGTGCCGATTATTTCGCCTTGGCCGAACGCGCCCAGGCGACGCTCGGCGCAGACCTGATCGACCAGGACGAAGTGCTGGTCCAGCCCGGCCAGCAATTGAGCCTGCAACGCGACCTCGATCCGGCCACCCGCCACATCGGTGTGCTGGTGGGCTATCGCGAACTGGATCAGTCGTTGTGGCGCACGGTGATGAATGTCCCGCCGCGCCAATACACCGAATACCAGATCAGCCTCGATGTGCGCGCCGTGCGCAGCGCCGTCGTGGTTCCCCCATCCAGCCCTGCCCAATAAAGCAATCGGAGCTCCCATGTCCTGGAACAATCGCGTGGTCTGGTCAGAAGGCATGTTCATTGGAACGCAGCACTTCCAACAGCATGACCGTTACCTGGAAAACCTCATCGACGCCCGAAGCCGCCCGTTATCGGCCGGCGCCTGGGGTTTCTCCGAATTGCTGATCGATCAGGGCCTGTTGGCCCAGGGCAAACTGGCAATCATCTCGGCGCGGGGGCTGTTGCCGGACGGCACGCCCTTCAACATTCCCCAGGATGACCTGGCGCCGAGCCCACTGAATGTCGACGACAACCTGCGCGATGGCTTGGTGTACCTGGCCTTGCCGCTCAAGCGCGCCGGTGCCCGGGACACCGTTGATGACGGCGAAACCCTGGGCGCTGCGCGCTACGTGAGCCAGGTGCGCGAAGTACGGGACGACAACGCACCGTTCGAAAACCGTGCGCCAGTGGCCGTGGGTTCCAGGGCGCTGCGATTGTTGATTGCCGAGGATGGCATCAGCGACTACGCCGCCATCGGCCTGGTACGAATCAAGGAGAAACGCGCCGACCGCGCCCTGGTGCTCGACGACACTTACATCCCGCCGCTGCTGGATGTCTCCGCCGCCAAACCGCTGGCCGCGTTTCGCAGCGAACTGCTGGGCCTGCTGCACCAACGTGGCGAAGCCCTCGCCGGGCGGGTGGTGGCGTCCGGTGCCGGCGGTGCCTCGGAAATTGCCGACTTCATGCTGCTGCAACTGGTCAACCGCGCTCAGCCGTTGATTCAGCACTTGAGCCAGTTGAGTCCGTTGCACCCCGAGCGGTTCTACAGCGAACTGGTGAGCCTGGCCGGCGAGTTCTCGACCTTTACCGCTTCCGGGCGGCGACCGCAGGAATATCCGCAGTACCAGCACGATAACCTCGCGCTGAGTTTTGCGCCGGTGATGCAAGCCTTGCGTGAAGCGCTGTCGATGTTGATCGACAGCAAGGCCACGCCGATTCCGATTGTCGAAAAAGCCTACGGCGTGCATGTGGCGATGCTGGCCGACAAGACCCTGCTCGACAGCGCCAGCTTCATCCTGGTGGTGCGCGCCGACGTGCCCGCCGAAACCCTGCGCGGTCACTTCGGCCAACAGAGCAAGGTCGGCTCGGTGGAGCACATCCGCAACCTGGTCAACCTGCAATTGCCGGGCATTGGCCTGCTGCCGCTGCCGGTGGCACCACGGCAACTTCCTTATCACGCCGGCTCCACCTATTACGAACTGGACCGGGGCAGCGAGCATTGGCAGCAACTGGCCAACTCCGGCGGTTTTGCGTTCCACATCGCGGGGCAGTTCCCGGGGTTGAACCTGGCTTTCTGGGCGATCCGAGGATAAACCGCGATGAGCAACGACGATCGTACCCAGTTCATGCCGACCCCCGGTGGTCGTGGCGCCGACCCGGTCCGCCCGCAGGCTGGCCGTGCCCAGCCCGCGCCGCTTTCGATGCCGGCCGCGCCGCTTTTGACCGGCAAAGCCGAAGGTCTCAACCCCTTGGAAAGCGCCGCTGGCCCGCTGCTGGCTTTGCTGACCCGCTTGCGCAATACGATTGCCCACCCGGCGCCAGCGAGCCTGCGAGCGCAATTGTTGGCCTACCTGCGCCAGTTCGAGGAGCGCGCCGAGGCCGCCGGCGTGGTGCGCAACGATGTGTTGCTGGCCCGTTACGCCTTGTGCACCGCCCTCGATGAAGCGGTGTTGAGTACGCCGTGGGGCGGCACCAGCGACTGGGGCAAACAGAGCCTGCTGATCACCGTGCACAACGAAGCCTGGGGCGGCGAGAAGGTGTTCCAGCTGTTGGAACATTGCCTGCAAAGCCCCCGCGAACGTTTGTATCTGCTGGAGCTTTTGTACCTGTGCATGTGCCTGGGTTTCGAAGGGCGCTATCGGGTCATGATCGACGGTCGCAGCCAACTGGAAGCCTTGCGTGAGCGCACCAGCGCAGTCATCCGCAGCGCCCGTGGCGAATACGAGCGTGAACTCTCGCCCCATTGGCGCGGCGTCACCGTGGCCCGCGACCGGCTGGCGCAATTCATGCCGCCATGGATCGCTGTGGTCATCGGCGTGGCGCTGCTGCTGGCACTGCTGTTCGGTCTGCGTTTGAAACTGGCTGCGGATGCTGAGCCGGTGTTCAAGAACATCCATGCCCTCGGCGAGATCCCGGTGCAGGCCATCGACCGTCCGGTGGCGCAACCGAAACTGATCGAGCGTCCGCGTCTGGCAGGTTTCCTGGCCGATGAAATCAAGGCCGGTCGGGTAGCCGTGGAAGATGCCGTTGACCGTTCAGTGGTGACCATCCGTGGCGATGAGCTGTTCGCCTCGGGCAGCGCCAGCGTCGTCGACAATTTCCAGCCGCTGATGCTGCGCATCGCCGATGCCATTCGCAAGGTCAAGGGTCAGGTCCGGGTGACCGGTCACAGTGACAATCGCCGGATTGCCACCCTGCGGTTTCCATCGAACTGGGCCTTGTCCGAGGCTCGGGCCACCTCGGTGCTGCAAATCCTCTCGGCCAAGACCGGCCAGCCTGAGCGCTTCAGCGCCGAAGGCCGTAGCGACACCGAGCCACTGGCCTCGAACGCTACAGCAGAGGGCCGCGCACGCAATCGTCGGGTCGAAATCACAGTGTTGGCGGAGGGGGTCGAGTGAAGGCGTTTTTCAGTTTTATCATCCGCTGGGTCATCCCGCTGCTGGGGCTGATCGCCCTGAGCCTGATCATCTGGTTTATCGGGCCGCTGCTCGAATGGCTGGTGCCTGAAGGTCGGCGCTGGGCGCTGATCATTCTGGTGTTCGCGGTGTGGATTGCCTACCGGGTGTTTCGCATCATCCAGGCCCGCCGTCAGGCCGCCGAAGTGATGCGCAGCCTGGCGGCGCAAACCCCGCCGGACCCGACCAGCATCGCCACGGCCGAAGAGCTTGAAACCCTGCGCCAGCGCATGGACGAAGCCTTGACGCTGTTGAAGAAAGCCAAGCTGGGCGGTGACGAGCGACGCAATCTCTACGAACTGCCGTGGTACGTGATCATCGGCCCGCCGGGTTCGGGCAAGACCACGGCGCTGGTCAACTCCGGGCTGCATTTTCCGTTGGCGGCGCAGTTGGGCGCCGGGGCGGTACGCGGCGTCGGTGGCACGCGCAATTGCGATTGGTGGTTCACCGATCAGGCCGTGCTGCTCGACACGGCCGGGCGCTACACCACCCAGGACAGCGATGCGACGGTGGATAAAGCCGCATGGCTGGGCTTTCTCGGCCTGTTGAAAAAACAGCGGCCCCGACGCCCGATTGACGGCGCGTTCATCGCCATCAGCCTTTCCGACCTGCTGCTGGGCAGCGACGCCGAGCGCGCCGCCCATGCCGCCGCGATCCGCCTGCGAATCCAGGAGCTGTACACGCAACTGGGTGTGCGTTTTCCGATCTACCTGATGCTGACCAAACTCGATCTGGTGCCGGGGTTCATGGAGTATTTCGATACCCTGAGCAAGGAAGAGCGGACTCAGGTCTGGGGCACGACCTTTGCCCTGGACGACGGTAAAAGCAATGACAGCCCGCTGGCCCATCTGCAAAGCGAATTCGCCGGCCTGGAGCAGCGCCTCAACGATCGTTTGGTGGAACGTTTGCAACAGGAACGCGACCCGGCGCGGCGCGATCTGATCTACGGCTTCCCGCAGCAGTTCGGCGCGTTGAAGGATTGCCTGCAAAGCTTCCTTGAGGGCGTATTCAAACCCAACGCCTTTGAAGAACGAGTGCTGTTGCGCGGGGTGTATTTCACCAGCGGTACCCAGGAAGGCAGCCCGATTGACCGCCTGATCGGTTCCATGGCCCAGAGCATGAACCTGGACCGCCAGCACCTGGCGCGCCAGAACGGCACCGGACGCAGTTACTTCATCGAAAAACTCTTCAGCGCCGTGGCCTTCGCCGAGCGTGGGCTGGTGGGGGTCAACCCGAAAGTCGAACGTCGGCGCAAGTGGATCGCCCGGGGTGTGCTGGCCTCGACCGTGGCCTTGGTGCTGGTGGTCGGGACCTTGTGGTGGGTCAGCTATCGCGCCAACCAGGCGTATATCGCGCAAGTCGATCAGAAAGTCGCACCCCTGGGCCAGGCCGTGCAAAACCTCAGCCCGGCCCAGCGGGACGTGCTTGCGGTATTGCCGTTGCTCAACGCGGTGAAGCATCTGGCCGGCGACGCACCGAACTGGGCCGAAGGCCTGGGCCTGTATCAGGGCGACATGCTTGAAGCCGAGTCCGGCAGCGTCTATCGCAAGCTGTTGATCGCGGTCTTCGCGCCACGCTTGCTCACGCGCATCGAAGAGCAACTGCACGGCGGCGGCAATTCGGACTTCCTTTACGAAGGCTTGAAGGCCTACCTGATGCTCGCCGACAGCGAGCATTACGATGCCGACTTCATCAAGGCGTGGATCGCCCTCGACTGGGACCGCAGCCTGCCGCGCGACTTGCCGGCCGATCAGCGTCTGGCCCTGGCAGAGCACTTGCGGGCGCTGTTCGAGCGCCATCCGCCCACCGCACGTCTGGACCCGCGCCTGATCGATGACCTGCGCCGACAGTTGCAACAACTGCCGGTGGCCCAGCGTGTCTATGACCGGGTCAAGCGGCAGAAACTGCCGGACGGCATTCCGGATTTTCGTATCAACGAAGCGGCCGGGCGCGATGCCGCGCTGGTGTTCAGCCGCAAGAGCGGCAAGCCGCTGGGCGAACCCTTGAGCGGCTTCTTCACGGCCAAGGGTTACCGCCAAGGGTTTTTGCTCACCAGCCTGAACCAGACCGGCACCCTGGCCGAGGAGCAGTGGGTGCTCGGTCGCGACCAGGCAGAACAGCAGAACGTCGCCAGCCTGGCCGCCGACGTGCGACGCCTGTATTTCCAGGATTACCAGCGTCAGTGGGACGCCTTGCTGGCGGATATCGACTTTGTGCCGATCACCAGCGTGGCCCAGGCCGCCGATGTGTTGCGGGTGATTTCCGGCCCGACCTCGCCATTGAAAAAACTGCTGGTGGCGGTGGCGAAGGAAACCGATCTGCAACAGGAAGAACGCCTGCTGGCCGCCAAGGGTGCGCCGGTGGAGGGCGGGGTCGACAAGCTCAAGGAGCGCTTGGGCAGCTTGCTCGGCCAGGAGCAGGCGAGGCAAAACACAACTGCGGCGAGCGAAGATCCAATCACCGCGCATTTTGCCGAGCTCAACCGCATCGTCAGCAAAAGCGAAGGCGAGCCGGCGGCCATCGACGGCCTGCTGGCCGACATGAACGCCCTGTACGTGCAGGTCAGCGCCATGGTCGGCGCCAGCGGCGATGCCTTGCTCGGCGAAGCCAAGAACCAGGCCGTAGCCGCTGCGACACGGGTCAACCTCAATGCCGAACGTCAGCCGCCGCTGGTGCAGGGGCTGGTCAAATCGGTGGTCAACTCCACCACCAACAGCATGATGGGCGGGGTACGCAATCAATTGAATGCGGCCTGGACCAGCGAAGTGGTGAACATCTATCGCCAGTCCCTTGCCGGGCGTTATCCGATGTCGCCGGGCAGTGCGCGGGACGCGACCCTGGACGACTTCGGCCAGTTCTTCGGTGTGGGCGGGGTGATGGACAACTACTTCCGCAAATACCTGCAACCGTATGTGGATACCTCGACCCAGGCCTGGCGCTGGCAACCGGGCGCCGCGCAGAAGCTCGGTATTGCCCCTGGCGTGCTGCAAACCTTCCAGCGGGCAGCGACCATCCGGGATGCATTTTTCCGTTCCGGCGGCACCCAGCCGATGGTGCGCTTCGAACTCAAGCCAGTGACGATGGACGCCACTGTCACCCAGTTTTTGCTCGACCTCGATGGCCAGCAATTGAGCTACGACCACGGTCCGAGCCGCCCGACCTCCATGCAATGGCCCAACCCCGGCAGCATCGGAGTGGTGCGGATCTCGATCATGCCGCCTTCGGCCAACGGTCGTTCCGGCATCACCCTGGACGGGCCATGGGCGTGGTTTCGCCTGCTGGAGCAATCGGACCTGACGGCCGGCAATTCGCCGGATCGCTTCAACCTGCGACTGCGGGTCGACGGTGCCAGCGCCTCTTATGAACTGCGCGCCAACAGCGCCTTCAACCCGTTCAAGAGCCGTGTGCTCAGCGGTTTCAGCTTGCCGGAGCGGTTATGAACACGCCGGGCTTCTATGGAAAGTTGGCTAGTCGCGGGGACTTTGTCAGCCGAGGCTTGCCGCAGAGTTTTATCGGCCCCTGGGATTCGTGGCTGGCGGCGGGCCTGCTCGCCAGCCAGACCAGCCTCGGCGACCGTTGGCTGGATGCCTATCTGGTCAGCCCGCTGTGGCGCTTTATGGTCGGGCCCGGTGTATGTGGGCCGCAGGCCGCCGTTGGGGTGGTGATGCCGAGCATCGATCGGGTTGGCCGGTATTTTCCGCTGACCGTCGCGGTGCTGCTGGATCACGACGCTGACCCGGCATCGGTGGTGGGCGGTTCGGATATCTGGTTTGAACAGGTTGAGCAATTGCTGTTGAGCACGTTGAGCGTGGAGGCGAGCTTCGAAGCCTTCGGCGCGGAATTGGAAGCACTGGGTAGCCCGGCGTGCCTGCCGCGCATTCCAAGCAGCCGTTTTGCCGGCCTGCATCGCTTCGATGCCACCGATTCGAAGGCGCGCATGAGCGCACTTGCCGAACAGGCCTGCGAAGGCACAAGCCTGTGGTGGGGCCAGGGTTCGGAGCGTATCGCCCCCGCTTTATTACGGTGTCAGGGCCTGCCTGTCGCCGCCGATTTTGCGCAATTTTTGCTCGGCCAAGAAGGTGTTGCGTAGATGCGTCCAAGCGTTGGAAAGACGTTCAAGTCTGCAAGCAAGAGCCACGTCGGTATGGTCCGCCAGGTTAATGAAGATGCTTATCTGGACCTGCCGGAAAACGGCCTGTGGGTGGTCGCCGATGGCATGGGCGGGCACGCGGCGGGCGATTACGTCAGCAGCCTGATCGTCGACAGCCTGCGCCGTATTGGCGTGGGTCGTTCGCTGGATGAATACGTCGCGGCGCTGCAAACCGACCTGCAGCGAGTCAACGCCGCCGTGCGCGAAGAAACCGCCCATCGTGGCGTGATCATGATGGGCAGCACGGTGGTGGTGCTGGCCACGCGCGACTTGCGCGGGGTATGCCTGTGGGCGGGTGACAGCCGCTTGTATCGCCTGCGTGACGGCCTGCTTGAAGGCATCTCGCGGGACCACAGTTACGTTCAGGATTTGCAGGACAGCGGCCTGCTCAGCGAAGCCGAAGCCCGGGTGCATCCACGGGCCAATATTGTCACCCGCGCCATCGGGGTCGAGGCGCAACTGGAGCTGACGATGGTCGAGCTGCTGTTGATGCCCGGCGACAGTTACCTGTTGTGCAGCGACGGCCTGAACAAGACCGTCGAAGACCATGAAATCACCGAGGTGCTGAGCCACGACGAGCCCGGGGAAATCGCCAGCAGCCTGGTGTCCCTGGGCCTGATGCGCGGCGCTCCGGACAACATCACCGTCATCGTCGTGAAGGTGCCTTCATGATCCCCACCGCGAACATTCTGATCCCCGGCTACGACATCGGCGACGAGATCGGCGAAGGCGCCATGGCCAGCGTTTACCTGGCGACCCAGCGCTCGCTGGAGCGCAAGGTGGCATTGAAGATCATGGCCGCCGCGCTGGCGGCCGACCCGAGCTTCTGCGAGCGCTTCCTGCGCGAAGGCAAAACCCTGGCGCGCCTGTCTCACCCGCATACGGTCACTATCCATGACATCGGCAATGTCGGTGAGCTGTATTACATGGCCATGGAATACCTGCCCAACGGCACGCTCAAGGAGCGCATCGCTGCCGGCCTGACGCCGGAGCAGGGCCTGATCTACATCCGCCAGATCGCCTCGGCCCTGGGTTATGCCCATGGGCTGGGACTGGTTCATCGCGACGTCAAACCGGCGAACATTCTGTTCCGTGCCGATGGCACGGCGGTGCTCTCGGACTTCGGCATCGCCAAGTCCCTGGACGACCGCACCCAATTCACTCAGGCCGGTTTCGCCGTCGGCACGCCCAGCTACATGAGCCCGGAACAGGCGCGCGGCCAGGACATTGACGGCCGGGCCGACCTGTATGCGCTGGGCGTGGTGCTTTATGAAATCCTCGTCGGCAAGCTGCCGTACAGCGGCAACGACGCGCTCTCCACGGCCCTGGCGCATTTGACCGAACCGTTGCCGGAACTGCCGGAGCACCACGGTCGTTATCAGGACGTGCTGCGAAAGCTGTTGGCCAAGGACCCGGCGGAGCGGTTTGCGGACGCGGCAGCGCTGTTGCAGGCGCTGGATACTCTGCCCAAGGCATCGGTTGAAGCTGAAGCGACCTTGATCCAGCCATTGGCGATTCCGCTGTCGCTGAAACCGACTGGCGATGACCTGGCGGGATTGACGCCGGTGTCCATCGACATACCGAGCGGCCCCGCGCAGCCTCAATCCCGAACCACGCCAGTTCCGCCGACCGTCAAGCCGACGCCGCAGACCTCGATCTCGGAGCAGCGAAAGGGCCCCGTGTTCGCACTCGCTGCGGTCGCGGTGGCCGTGGCGCTGGCCTTGGGCGGCGCGGGTTATTGGTGGCTGTCCGGTGACGTCGAGACCGACGCCAAGGTGCCGGTGGTTTCAGCACCGCCGGCCAGTGCGCCGCCGACCGTTGCGCCCCCCGTAAAGCCCCCTGTGGCGGCGGAGGTCGATGGCGGTCAACGTCCGCTGCTGATGGCCGGCAAAAAAACCTTGTTCCAGCGGGTACTCAGCAAGCCGGGGGCGAAGCTCGCCAGCGAAGCGGGGGCCGCGCCAGGCAAGGCGTTGCCGGCGTTTTCCGTGCTTTACGTCTATCAGCGCAAAGAGGTTGATGGCAGCCCGTGGCTGCGGGTCGGCGCCGCCACCGACGGGCGCAGTGACGGCTGGTTGCCGGCCGCGCAAGTCAGCGACTGGAAGCAGAGTCTGGTGCTCAAGTTCACCGAACGCTCCGGCCGTGCGCCGGTGATGTTCCTGCGTCAGCCTGGCGATGTAGAGAAGCTGCTGGCCGATCCGTCGGCGGCGAAAAACCTGCTGCTCAAGACCCAGCAGAACCATGAGGACAATCAACGGGTGCTGGCCCTGGAACCGGCGGCCAGCGCGGTGCCGCAGAACCAGTTTTACCTGTTGCCGATCTTCGATTCGCGCGAGAGCTTCGATGAAAGCGGCCAGCCGGTGCAGTTGCTGAACGTGGCGTCCATCGATCCCGGTAATGCACCGAAGGCTGCCGCCAACAACACGCCGATCACGACCGCTAACGCCGACGCGTTCCGCACCGCCGTGGTGTTGGTCGTGGACACCACCGTGTCCATGCAGCCCTACATCGATCAGGTACGCGATGTCGTGCACGAACTGCAAACCCGCATTGCCGAGCGTGGCGAGTTGGGCAGCGTCAGCTTCGGCCTGGTGGGTTTTCGCAGCAGCACCCAGAAAACCCCGGGCCTGGAATACGTCGCCAAAACCCTGATCACCCTGGAACAGGGCCGCGACCCGCAGCGCTTCATGGACCTGGCGCGGCAGGTCAAGGCGTCTACGGTGTCCAGCCATTCGTTCAACGAAGATGCGTTTGCCGGTGTGATGGAAGCGGTCGAGGGCATGGACTGGTCCGGCTATGGCGGGCGCTTGATCCTGTTGGTCACCGATGCCGGTGCCTTGCGCAAGAACGACCCCTATGCCGCAACGCAAATGAACGAAGCCGAAGTGCGCCAAGCCGCGCTGGGCAAGCAGATCAAGATCTACGCCTTGCACCTGCTCAGCGATGCCGGCAAGAAAACCCACGGTGGTGCGCAAAGCCAGTACCGCACCCTGACCGCCGACGCCAATCCGCAGATCGGCGACTTGTACATTCCGGTGCCGGGCGCTGATGTGCGCAAGTTCGGGCAGCGGGTGGACGAGATCGGTTCGGTGTTTGCCGACCTGGTGCATCAGGTGCGCAGCGACAAGCCGCAAACCGTGCCGCTGCTGAGCGCCGCGCCGAGTCTGAGCGACAAATCGGCGGCCGTCGGCTACGCGATGCACATGGACTTCCTGGGGCGCAAAGCCGCCAGCCAGGCGCCGCAACTGGTCAGCGCCTGGACCGCCGACCGCGACCTGACCAACCCGGCACTGCCGGCGTTCCAGGTGTGCGTGATGCTGACCAAATTGCAGCTCAACGACTTGCAGCAATCGCTGAAACTGATCGTCGATGCCGCCCGCAAGACCCAGAGCTCGCCGAAGAATTTCTTCCAGGAAATCGCCAGCGCCAGCGCCTACATGAGCCGCGATCCTTCGGCTTTGCGCAAGGGTGGCAACCTGGCCAATGGCGGGGTTCTGGGTGAGTACCTGGAAGGGCTGCCCTATCGCAGCAAGTCGTTGAGCATGACCCAGGACTTGTGGCTTTCGTTGAGCGTGGCCGAGCAGGAAGACTTTATCGACGAGCTGGATTCGAAAATCCGCCTCTACGAAACCTTCCACAACGACTTGGCCAACTGGGTGCGTTTCGGCGATGCCGAACCGGGTGATGCCTTGTACCGCGTTCCGTTGTCGACGCTGCCGTGATGTTGAACATGAGTGCCGTGCACAAAAACCGGGGCGCCGGCAGCCAACGCTACAGCCTGGTGATTCCACGGCTGCAACTGCGTGCAGGTGAACAACTGGCGGTGGTCGGTCCCAGTGGCTGTGGCAAAAGCACATTGCTGGATTTGCTGGCGCTGGTGCTGGCTCCGGATCAGGCCGGGCAGTTTGATTTTGCGCCCGACCAAACCAGAACGGACATCGCCGGGCTGTGGCGTGCAGAGGCTCAAAGTGCCTTGGCGGACCTGCGTCGCCGGCACTTGGGCTACGTGCTGCAAACCGGTGGCCTGCTGGATTTTCTGGACGTGCGCGGCAACATCGACCTGTCGCGCAAACTGCTCGGTTTGAAAGACGACGGCAGCGTGGATCGCCTGGCCGGGGCGTTGGATATCGTCGAGCAACTGGGCAAAAAACCTGGCGACTTGTCCGTCGGCCAACGGCAACGGGTCAGCTGCGCCCGCGCCCTGGCCCACGGGCCGCGTCTGCTGCTGGCCGATGAGCCGACCGCCGCCCTCGATCCGCTGAACGCCGAGCGGGTGATGCAGTTGCTGGTGACCCAGGCCCGCGAACACGGCGTGTGCTGCGTCGTCGCCACCCACGATGAGTCGCTGGCCCGCGCCAGCGGTTTGCAGGTGCGGCGCATCAGTTGTCGTCGCGACGTCGATGGCGGTGTCACCGCCACCCTCGGGGAGGCCTGCTGATGCGCGCGCTGGTGGCTTCCCTGGCCTGGCAGGATTACCGCAACGATGCGTGGCTGTCGGCCTGTTCGGTTCTGGCGCTGGTGGCAGTGGTCGCGCCGTTGCTGGTGCTGTTCGGCTTGAAATTCGGCCTGGTCAGCAGCTTGACCGAGCGCCTGGAAAACGACCCGGCCACTCGGGAAGTCATCCCCTTGGGTGGCGGCCGGTTCAGTGCTGCGTTTATCGAACAATTGAACCAGCGCGGCGACGTGGCTTTCGCCTTGCCGCGCACCCGGCAGATTGCCGCGACGGCGGATCTGAGCGCTGGTGCTGCGACGGTAACCGTCGAAATGATCCCCACCGCCGCCAACGATCCCTTGCTCGGCAATCTGCCGGTGCCCCAAGGGCTGGATCAGGTGCTGCTCAGCCAGACCGCCGCCGAAAAGCTCGGGGCCAAGGCCGGTGATTGGCTGCAGGCCAGCGTCGGTCGGCAAGTGGCCGGTCGTGGCGAGGCGCAGCGCACACGCGTTCAGGTGTTGCGCGTACTGCCGCTGGAAGCCTTCGCCCGGGACGGGGTGTTCGCACCGTTGGCCTTGCTCGAAGCGGCTGAAGATTACCGGGACGGTCGCGCCGTGCCTGCGCTCGGTTGGTCAGGTGATGCGGTGGGCGTGACAGAGCAGCGGGTGTATCCGGCGTTTCGCCTGTATGCCCGCAGCCTCAAGGATGTCGAGCCGCTGCGTCAGTACTTCGCTGCGCAGAACCTGCTGATCTCGACCCAGGCCCAGACCATCGCCCAAGTGCAATCGCTGAGCCGCAACCTGTCGATCGTGTTCTGGATCATCGCCGGCTTGGCCTTGGCGGGAGCGTTCGCAGCGATTTTTGCCGGCGCGTTGGCGGCGGTCGAGCGCAAGCGCCGGGAGTTGTCGGTGTTGCGCCTGCTGGGGTTTTCCACGGCGGCGTTGCTTTTGTTTGTGGTGTTGCAGGCGCTGTACAGCGCCGGCCTTGCCGCCCTGTTGAGCGCCGGGCTGTATGGCCTGGCGCAATCGGGCCTGAACCATTTATTTGTGCAGATGCCAGGCGAGTACGCCAGCCATCTGCTGGCGCGTCACTACGCGTTGGCCCTGGTGGCCGTGCTCGGCGTCAGCGCCGTGGCAGCGGCCTGTGGTGGCTGGCGAGTGGCGCGTATCCAGGCATGTGAAGGAATTCGAGATGTATAAGTTACTGGGCGCCGCCGTGGCGCTGAGCCTGGCCAGCATGGGCATGGCTAGTCTGGTGGGTGCCGATGAAAGCACCGACAAACTGGACAACCCCAAGCCGCTGGCCGACGACGTCAGCCTGCCGCTGCCGTGCGAAGGGCAGATGGTGTTCCGCTACGTCTACATCCTGGCGCAAGGCACGCTGGACGACCGCGAGATCAGCCTCGGCTATCCCTTCAGCGAGGGCGAGGCCGGTTATCAACAGTCGTTCATCTCCGGTTACCGTCGGGACTTTATCAACGGCCAGTTCACCCTCAAGGATCTGCCCAAGGATTGGGGCAAGACCATTACGCCGTTGATGCCCAAGACGGACGCCAAGACTCCACTCAAACCGATGCTTTATTTCATCGGCAAATACGAAGTCACCGCCCGCCAATACGCCCAGGTCATGGCCCAGGCGCAATCGCTGGCCAGCGGCGAGCCGGCGCCGGCCTGCGAGGCCTTGCAAGCCGAGGCGCCGCAAGGCATGGCCGGGCGTTTGCCCAAGGTGAAATTGTCGCGCTTCGAGGCCGAACGCTTCTCGGCGGTGTACAGCGCCTGGCTGATGAAATACCACAAGGAGCTGCTGCCAGTGAGCGGTCGTGGTACCTCGGCGGAGGAGGGCGGGCTGGGTTTTGTGCGCTTGCCGACCGAGGTCGAATGGGAATTTGCTGCCCGTGGCGGGCAGGCCATCAGCCGTCAGGATTTGGAAGGGCGGCTGTTTCCCCGGCGTCTGGAAGGCAGCGAAAGCGACGGCCCGCTGGCGGACTGGGCAGTCTTCAACCAGGTCGCTGGCGGCACCGGCCAGGCTGCGCGCCTGATGCCGATCGGTACCAAGCTGCCCAACCCCATCGGCCTGTTCGACGTGATCGGCAACGCCGCCGAGATGGTCCAGGAATCCTTCCAGCTCGTGCACGCCGGACGCCGCCAGGGCACCTATGGCGGCTTCGTGGTCAAGGGCGGCAACTACCTGGAAGGCGAGGGCACCTTGTTCACCGGGATGCGCCGTGAGTACCCGCTGTTCGCCGCCGACGGCACCGAGCAAAACAACGAAACCACCGGGTTCCGGGTGGCGATTGGCGCGTTGTCGGCACCACGTTCGCGCTACAAGGAACTGTTTGCCCAATGGCAGAAAGAAGGCCGGCTGGCTTCGCTGACCGATGCCATCGACGACGCCCAGGACCCGACCAAACGCCTGGACAGCATCATTGCCGCCAGCGTCGACCCACGCCTGCAAGCCGAACTCGGGCTGGTCAACGAAGAGCTCAAGCGCAACGTCTCGCTCATCGCCCAGCAGCGCGAGGAAGCGGCCGGCAACCTGATCCAGTCGGCGGCCCTGGTGGCCGAAACCGTCAACAACTACAACATTCGCCTGACCAATTTACAGAAGAGTCGCCAACAGGCCTTGGACGCCAAGGACGAGGCCAGCGCCAAGCTGTTCGCTACTGCCATCGACAATGGCCGCAGCGCGCTGGACGGCGCGGTAGCGATCTACATCGACAACCTGGCAACCGGCACGCGCTACACCGATGCCGTGATCCAGGCGCAGTTTCAACGCATCAAGGAAGAGTTGGAGCGCAAGCCGGTACTGGGCAAAAGCCTGGTCACGCGCGCAACGTTATTCGTTCGCCATGTCGGTGACTATCGTCAGCAACGACGAGCCGACCCGGCGGCGATATTGAAGGAACTGCTCGCATCGAACGCTCAGCGGTCTTGATCGTTCGTTGTATAGCGAGCTTGGAAGGGACTCAGGCGGCGGTGGGCCGTGCTGAGCTAGTCAAACTTAAAAGAGAACACAACCATGCTTTCCTCCCGTAAAACAATTGCTTCGCTTTCCAAGCGTCATCTGCTGCTGATGGCCGTTGGCTTCAGCACCGTACTGACCGGTTGCGCCACGTCGCCGACCTCCAAGGTCGCTTCGAGCACCAAGGTCGAGTACTACCCGAACTGCTACGAGCCGGTGCAGCACCTGCGTGCCACCGATTCGAACATGACCAAGTCGGTCGTCACCGGCGCGGCTGTCGGCGCTGTCGGCGGTGCCCTGCTGGGCGCCCTGGTCGATTCCGAGAACCGTGGCCGCAACGCCGCCATCGGTGCAGCGGGCGGTGCCGTGGCGGGTGGCGCGGCCGGTTACTACACCGAGCGCCAGAAGCAGATCACGGATGACAACCAGCGCATCGCCTCCTACGCCACCGACGTCAACAAAAGCGCTGCCGACATCGATCGCAGCACGGCGTACGCCAAGACTTCGCAACAGTGCTACCAGAACGCATTTACCAAACTGGTTGCCGACCGCAAGGCCAAGACCGTCAGCGACACCGAAGGCCGCAAGCGTCTGGTAGAAATCGTCGCGGGCCTCAAGGAGTCCAACGACCTGATCGTCGCGGTAAACGGTAAAGCCAGCGAAGACCTGAACAACTACACCCAGGCCTACGAAAAAGACCTGCAGCAAGTAGGCGTGCAGCGCACTGACGTGGTCACCGTGGCAACTGCCGACACCACGCCGGTCGTGGCACCGACCAAGAGCAAAAAAGCGGTGAAACCGGCGAAAAAACCGGTGCTGCCAGCCGTGCCGAAAGAAGCGGTCACCACCGAGAAAACCCTGCAGACCGCAAAAGCCAAACAGGCTGAAAGCAAGCAGGTCGCCAGCGCCGGCACCACTCAGGTCAACAGCATGTGCAAAAACCCGGACCTGGGCGACTGGGCACCGGTGCCTTGCCCGAATGTTTGATTGAGTTTTCTGTAGGCCTTCAGGCATTCCCACGCGCTACGCATGGGGGTGCTTTGTACGGGCTACCCCTTGGCGCCGTGCCGAGAAAAACCCCGATGGGTGGGACACACTCATCGGGGTTTTTTACTGCTTGGCGAGTCAGCAGGTTCGGCTTTGCTGCTTGGCGAGTATGGCCGCCATTTCCGGCTCATCCAGATGATCCAGCATTCGCTCCACCAACAAATGCACCCCATCGGCCATGCGGCTGAGTGCCAGGGCTACGGATCGGCGTGAGCCGTCCACATCGTCGGCGAGGTTGGCGGCGATGGCGCTGATGGACAGCAAATCTTCCGAGGCATTGGCGAGAAGGGTTTCAGGGTTGATGCCCGGGCTGACGCTGAAGAGCTGGCCGTTGCGTTTTGATGGTTTCTTTTCAGTGGGTGGGAAGTGATGGTCGAGGGCGCGCTCGGCGGCTTCGTGGAGCTTGTTCGAATCGAGTGATTCGTAGGGCGATGCCGGATCGGTTTCCGGCGGATTTGGTGTGACCTTGAACATTGGCTCAATCCTCAGATGAGTGAGGCTGCAACCCGTTCGCTACTAAACGTTAGGGTGGCAGCTGTGCACAGGTTAGTAGACCGATGAGCCAAGAAATCGGCGCGCCGAAGCGCCCTGCACACAACCGCCATCAAGTGCGGGCATGGGCTGCCTGCTTGATAGAGACGTTGTGCGTCTTGACATCGACGGGCTACTAAACCCGATCACTGATAGGCAGTGACAGGAACCAAGTTACCGACCGTCCCCAAGGCGCACAAGCCGGCGGATTCTGGCGTAGCCGTAGGCAATGACGCAAGGTGTTGTAGCTTGCAGGAAGTAACCTTTAAACGTTTTAAACAAGCACTGTCATCGGTGTCAGCTACCGGAAGTTTTCACGTTCATTGAGGCTCTGGATTCTTCCGTAAGCGGTCGATGTTGACCCACTCGCCTTTGCCACGAAGACGTATGCCAAATAGTCCCCCTCGAACACCGATAGCGACACCCGTTCCGCCGCTTGCCCTCGACCGAGGCCCGCGACGGCCACCTCGACCGCCAGTTGCACGCCCCCGGGAATCTCCCGAAACATTGCTGGCCAGCCCTGCGAACGGCGTTGGCTTTCGATGTGGCAAAGCGGACCGTCACTGCCGCGCAACTGCGTGACACATTCGCGCGCACCGCCATGGGCGGCATTTCGCCTTGGCTGCAACGTCTGCGCGACTGCGGGCGTAATGGCTGACTGCGCGTGGCGTGTTGAAGGAAATGTCCGAGAGGTTTGGGGGGATCAAGGATTGGGTTTCTTCAGGTGTAGGGACGGTATCGGGAAGTGACGCGGAGCGTCACGGGATGCATTCCCACGCGGGAGCGTGGGAACGATCAGGTATGCGGGGGGCGGTGGTTGGAAAATGTGACTTGGCGGTCATCATGCGGGAAAAGTAGTTCATCTTCTTCTAACGTAAGCAGATAGTGGCGTTCTTGCATGAAGCCGCTACACTGCGCCGGCCGTTCACTTTTCTCTGAGGCTGTGCGCATGAAATTTCGTTTTCTTCTGTGGATGCTGGGTTTGTTGATGGCTAAGGCCAGTCGGACTAATCCTGCGTTTCAGCAGCAGTTGGGTGATAAAGACTTGGTGTTTCAGCTACAGACCCTGGACGGGAAAGTGGCGCGGCATTTCTTTGTGAAGGACCAGCGCATCACCAGCAAGTCCGGCGTGTACGCCGAGCCAGCGTTTGCGATTGCCTTTAAAGATGCGGCATATGGCTTTGCCACGATGCAGGCGAAGAACAAGCAGTTGGCGTTCATGACGGGGATTCAGGACAAGTCGATCCAGATCAAGGGCAACCCGGCGCTGGTGATCTGGTTCCAGGGGTTGACCAAGTATTTGAAGCCGAGGAAGGCGAAGGCTAAAACCAAGGCTTGAGGTTGATGATTAACCCTGTGGCGAGGGGACTTGGCGAAGCGTCGCACCGCCCCGTTGGGCTGCGAAGCGGCCCTGAAGCCTGAGACCTTGGGTGTATCTGACATACCGTGTTGGCTGGGTTTGCGACTGCTGCGCAGTCGAACGGGGACAAGTCCCCTCGCCACAGGGGTTGGTGGTCAGTTAGACCGAGGTGGATTCATCGCGGGCAAGCCTCGCTCCTACAGGGTTTTGGTGATCCGTAGGAGCGAGGCTTGCCCGCGAAGCTTTTCAGGGTTGACTGAATTGCGAAGCCAGTTCACGCAGCAGCACTTCTGCTTCCAGAACCTTGCTGACCACGTCGTTGGCCTTGTCGCGCGTCAGCCCCAAACGCTCCAGTAACGCATCCGGGATGTCTTCATCCGGCCCGGACCCGACTCCGCGACTACGCAGCAAGCGCACCGCCAGGCACACGAGGTTCGGGTACTCGGCGTAATCGCCGTCGTAACTCGGGTCGTGCTGGAAGCGCAGCGCGGTGGCCAGTTCGTCGGGCATGTCCCAGTAGCGCATCAGCCACGAGCCGATCTGTTCACGGCTGATACCCAGCAAGTGCTGCTCGACGTAGCTGTGGCACAGGTGCGGGTTGACCTCCAGGTGGCGGCAGATCAGCGAGAAATGCGGTGGGAACACGTGGGCCAGCAGCAAGTAGCCAAAGTTGTGCAGCAGGCCGGCGAGGTAGGTCAGGCCGGCTTCCGGGCGCTGGGCGCGGGGCATGGCGCGGGTCAGGCCTTCGATGACGGCGGCGGTGTAGATCGATTGCTGCCAGTACGGCGTGGTGTGTTGCGGATGGTCTTTTGGCAGGCTCAGGGTTTTGCCCAGAGCCAGGCCCAGCGCCAGGTTGATCACCAGGTCGAAACCCAGCACCCGCACGATGGCGTCTTCTACTGAACGAATCTTGCCCGGCGACGCGTAGTACGGCGAGGCTGCCCAGCTCACAACTTGTGCGGCCAGGGCAGGGTCGGTTTCGACGACGCCGGTGATGTCGTCGATGGTGGCGTTGGGGTCGACGCGCAGTTTGATGATTTTCTGCGCGGTCTCGGCCAGCGGCGGAATTTCGATGGTCTCTTCCAGGCGTTGCTGGATGCGTCGCGCGGTGAACGCTTGAACGGCCTGGGTGATTTCCTCGCGGTCATCGTGAGGGCGGTCCAGGTTCGGGCGAATGCTGGTCAGGGCTTCGCCGAAGTTGGCGGCGCTGGCCTTGGTGAGCATGGTCTTGAAGTCTTCGCTGGTGATCTCCAGCAACACGCCCGGCTCGCCCGAGTTGATCAGCAACTTCGGCTCGCGCAGCAGGCATTCTTCATACAGGCACGGTGTACTGGTAAGCGCCGGCATGCCGGGCAGCAGGCTCAGGTTGTGTTTGCCGAGCATTTTTACCAGCCGTTCGGTCGACACGGCGGTGAGGCGGCGGCCCGTCAATTCAGCGAGGCTGTTGAGGTCCAGCAATTGGTTCTGCGGGAACAGCACCATGAGGGTGCCCACGGCGTCATCGAGCAGAACAGCCTGCACTTTGCGTGCGGCGTTCAGGCCGTGATGGTCGATGACTTCTTCGTAGGCGATACCCAATTTGCCCAGCATCAGCCGAATAACCGACGGAGCGTGCGGGGTGGCGGGTGCGAGGGCAACTTCGGTCATGGTCTGTATCCGTTGTAAAACAATGGCAGGAGTATAACCAGCTTGCTCAGAACGGTGGTTCAGAAACTGCGACGGTGCTCACACTTGGCCGTATTGCTGCCCATGACGTAGCCAGCGGTCGAGCAGCGGGCTGACGTGATCCGGCCAGCGCTCCAGCAACGCCTGGGCGGCGTCGCGCACGGCGGGCAGCAGATCGGCGTCGCGCATCAGGTCAGCGACCTTGAATTGCAGCAGGCCGGTCTGGCGCGTACCGAGCATTTCGCCGGGGCCGCGCAGCTCAAGGTCTTTCTCGGCGATGACAAACCCGTCGTTGGTTTCGCGCATGATGCCCAAACGCTGACGACCGATCTGGGACAGCGGCGGATGGTAAAGCAGCACGCAATGACTGGCCGCGCTGCCCCGACCCACTCGACCGCGCAACTGGTGCAATTGCGCAAGCCCGAGGCGTTCCGGGTTTTCGATGATCATCAGGCTGGCGTTGGGCACGTCGACGCCGACTTCAATCACCGTGGTGGCGACCAGCAGTTGCAGGTTGCCGGCCTTGAATTCGGCCATGACCGCGGCTTTCTCGACAGGCTTCATGCGCCCGTGGATGAGCCCGACCTTCAACTCGCCGAGGGCGGCGGTGAGGTCTTCGTAAGTGGTTTCGGCAGCCTGGCAGGTCAGCTCTTCCGACTCTTCAATCAGCGTGCACACCCAATAGGCCTGGCGCCCTTCAGCGCAAGCGCCGCGCACCCGCTCGATGACTTCGACGCGCCGGGTATCGGTGATCAGCACGGTGTTCACCGGCGTCCGGCCGGGCGGCAGTTCATCGAGGATCGAGGTGTCGAGGTCGGCGTAGGCGCTCATGGCCAGCGTCCGGGGAATTGGCGTCGCGGTCATGATCAGTTGGTGCGGACACATCCGCCCGCCGACGCCTTTCTGCCGCAATGCCAGGCGCTGCTGCACGCCGAAGCGGTGCTGTTCGTCGATGATCGCCAGCGCGAGGTTTTTGAACTGCACTTCGTCCTGGAAAAGCGCGTGGGTGCCGACCACCATGGGTGTGCCGTTGGCAATCTGCTCCAGTGCGGCCACGCGGTTCTTGCCTTTGAGCTTGCCGGCCAGCCACGCAACTTCAATGCCCAGCGGCTCGAGCCAGCGCTTGAAGGTGATGAAGTGCTGCTCGGCGAGGATTTCGGTGGGCGCCATCAGCGCCACTTGATAACCGGCCTCCAAGGCCTGGAGTGCAGCGAGGGCAGCGACCACGGTTTTACCCGCGCCGACGTCGCCCTGAATCAACCGCAGCATCGGCTCGTGCTGACTGAGGTCGTAGGCGATTTCGTTGCCGACCCGTTGCTGAGCGCCGGTCGGGGTGAAACCGAGGTTGGCCAGATATTGAGCCGGCAGCTTGGTGGCTTTCGGCATCGCTGGCGCGCGCAGGGAGCGCATGCTCTCGCGCAGGCGCTGCTGGGACAGTTGATGGGTCAGCAATTCTTCAAAGGCCAGACGGTGCTGCGCCCAGTGATGACCGAGGGCGAGTTCGTCGACATCGGCATCGGCCGGCGGGTGGTGCAGGTAGCGAATCGCATCGGCCAGCGGCGCCAGTTGATAGTCACGCGCCAGTTCGGTCGGCAGCCAGTCGGGCAGGCTGGTGGGGCCGAGCATCGTCAGGGTTTGCATGCACAATTGGCGCAAGCGCTGTTGGGTCAGGCCTTCAGTGAGCGGGTAAACCGGGGTCAGGGTTTCGTCCACCGGCGGCGGCTCGTCGCCGGTGATGGCGCGGTATTCCGGGTGGTAGATTTCCAGCCCCGACGCACCGGGCCGTGCTTCGCCGTAGCAGCGAATGCGCGTGCCGCGTTTGAGGCCTTCTTTCTGGGCGTTGCTGAAATGGTAGAAACGCAGGCTGAGCCCGCCAGTGCCGTCTTGCAGGCGCACCACCAGGCTGCGGCGGCGGCCCATGACCACATCGGCGCCACTGACGGTGCCTTCGATCACGGCGTCTTGTCCGGGTCGCAAATGGCCGATCGGAACCACGCGAGTGCGGTCCTGATAGCGCAGCGGCAGGTGAAAAAGCACGTCCTGGAGATTCTCCAGGCCGACCTTGGCCAACTTTTCGGCCATGGCCTCGCCGACACCCTTGAGTGCCGTCACCGACACTTGCGACAACTCGGTCATGGCAGCGACTTAGGCCGCAACCACCGGTGCTTGCGGCTTGGCCACCGAGCACAGGCGAATGGAGTCAGCGAGGATTTCAATCGCCTTCGGCCGCGGGAAGCTCGCGCGCCAGGCGATGGCCACGGTGCGGAACGGTACCGGCGGCGTCAGTGGGCGCACTTCGATCACGCCGGGGGCGTAGTGATGGCTGTCGACCGCCGACAGCGGCAGGATCGAGATGCCGAGGCCGGACGCAACCATGTGGCGGATGGTTTCCAGGGAGCTGGATTCCACCGTGGTGTGCTTGGCGCCGTCATTGCCTTTGGCCAGGGTCGGGCAGGCTTCCAGCACTTGATCGCGGAAACAGTGGCCTTCGCCGAGCAGCAGCAGGCTCTTGTCGTTGAGCAGGGCGGCGTCGATGGATTCTTTTTGGGTCCACGGGTGCTGGGCCGGCATCAGGACGTAGAACGGTTCGTCGTAGAGCTGGAGGGTCAGCACGTCGGCTTCGTTGAACGGCAGGGCGATGATGATCGCGTCGAGCTCGCCGTTGCGCAGTTTGTCGCGCAGCACGTGGGTGAAGTTTTCTTCGATGTACAACGGCATCTGCGGGGCGACCCGGTGCAGTTGTGGAATCAGGTGCGGAAACAGGTACGGGCCGACGGTGTAGATGGCGCCGACTTTCAGCGGCGCGGTCAGCTGGTTCTTGCCGGCCTGGGCCAGTTCGCGGATGCCTTGGGCCTGTTCCAGCACTTTCTGCGCCTGGGCGACAATGCCTTCGCCGACCGGGGTCAGGCGCACAGCACTCTTGCTGCGCTCGAAAATCAGCACACCGAGTTCGTCTTCAAGCTTTTTCACGCCCACCGACAGGGTCGGCTGGCTGACGTGGCAACGCTCGGCGGCGTGGCCGAAGTGCTGCTCTTGGGCGAGGGTAACGATGTAGCGTAATTCTGTAAGAGTCATAGCAAGCGTCCATGAAGTTGCGGGCCAAGCATACCGGCTGCAATCGATAGACGCACGTTATCAGACTGAGTGCGTTGAGTGACACAGGGCAAAGCAGGTTTGCCGCTGGCGGATATGCAAAAGGCACCTTTCGGGTGCCTTTCACAGATATTCCTGCTGCCGGAGATCTCTGTGGGAGCGAGCCTGCTCGCGAAAGCGGTGTATCAGTCAACATGGATGTTGGATGTGATGGCCTCTTCGCGAGCAGGCTCGCTCCCACAATGGTTCGGCGGTGGTTTAACGCCGGCGTTTTTCCAGCGAGTAAACAAACGGTGCAACGATTTCGATGGCGCCGTTGGTCAACATGTCCGCCGGGGGCTTGGGCAGTGGCTGGGCGCGGCGGATCATTTCCAGGGTCGCCCGGTCCAGATCCGCTGTACCAGAGCCGCCCACCAGTTCGAACGACAACACGTTACCTTCCCCATCCACCACGAAGCGCAGACGGTTCATGCCTTCCTTGCCCCGCACCTGCGCACTGGCCGGGTATTTCTTGTACTTGGCCAAGTGAGCGAGCAGGGTGCCTTGCCAGCTGGCCTTGGCCGCTTGCTGCGCCGGTGATGGGCCCGGTGCCGGCTGAGCGGATTTCTCCGTTGGCGCCCGAGTCGGTTGCGCGTCGCTCGGTTTTTCCTCGGACGGCTTCTCTTTAGGCGGCTCCGGCTTTTTCTCCACAGGCTTGGGCGGTTGAGGCTTTGGCTTGGGTTTGACCGGTTTCGGCACCGCGATCTCCGCCTTTGGCACTTCAGCCAGCTTCGGTATCGGCAGTTCTTCCACCGGGGCGGGTGGCTGTGGCGGCGTTATGACTTTCGGCGGTGCCGGCGGTGGCGGGGCCGGAACCGGCGCCAACTCGACCATCATCGCCTGCGGCGGCAGCTCGATCGGTGGGCGCGAGGTCCAGTTCAGCGCCAGCGCAATGGCCAGCGCATGGACGCCCAGCACCACGGCCAGGCTCGTGCTGTAACGCGTCAACTTTTGGCGCGTCGTGATCATTTCTTGACTGCCGTCTCGAGTCCGACCAGACCCACCTTCAGGTAACCGGCAGAGCGCAGGTTGTCCATCACGCTCATCAAGTCGCCGTAATCCACGCCTTTGTCAGCCTGGAAGAAGATCGTCGTGTCTTTCTTGCCTTGGGTCCTGGCGTCGAGGGTGGCGCCGAGTGCTTCGGCCTTCACTTCGTCTTCGCCGAGGAACAGGCGCTGGTCAGCCTTGACGCTGAGGAACACGGGTTTCTCTGGTCGTGGCGCCGGTTTGGCGCTGGAAGCAGGCAGGTCGACCTTGATGTCCACGGTGGCGAGCGGGGCCGCCACCATGAAGATGATCAACAGCACCAGCATCACGTCGATGAACGGTGTGACGTTGATTTCGTGGTTCTCGGCCAGATCGTCGTCTGCGCCTTCTTTCAAATGCAAGCCCATGGCTGATTACCCTACTTTGACCATGTGGGGTTGCACGGAGCGCTCGGTGGTCGGCAGGTGATCGAGGTCACGGCTAACCAGCAGCAGGACTTCAGCCGAGGCATCGGAGACTTGTGCCTTGTAACCGGCAATCGAGCGGGCAAAGACGTTGTAGATCACCACGGCAGGAATCGCTGCCACCAGACCCAACGCGGTTGCCAGCAGGGCTTCGGCGATGCCGGGAGCCACGACGGCGAGGTTGGTGGTCTGGGTTTTGGCGATGCCGATGAAGCTGTTCATGATGCCCCACACGGTCCCGAACAGGCCGACGAACGGCGCGGTGGAACCGATGGTGGCGAGTACGCCGGTGCCGCTGCTCATGTTGCGACCGCAGGCTGCAACCAGGCGCTCGAGACGGAAGGCAACGCGTTCCTTGATGCCTTCTTTCTCGCGACTGTTGACCGACAAACGCATCTCTTCCAGGGCGTCATGCACCAGCAAATTGGCGAGGGTGCCTTGCTTGGTGGCTGAAGCGCTGGCTTCTCTGAGCGTGGTGGCTTTTTTCAGGTGGACGATTTCGGTGCGCAGGCGACGTTTGGCGCCCATCAGCTCGAAACCCTTGGCGATCCAGATGGTCCAGGTGATGATCGAGGCGATGGCCAGGCCGATCATCACGATTTTCACGATGATATCGGCGTTCTGGTACATGCCCCACGGCGACAGGTCATGGGCCATGCCCAGGGAGTTGTCGGCCTCGAGGACTTGCGGAACGTCTTCGCCGGTAGCGTCTACGGCTTGGGCCGGATCGGTCGCAGCCGGCGTAACCTGAGCGGCTGGAGCTGGAGCTGGAGCAGCGGTGGCGGCCGGAGCGGCGGGCGCTTGTGCGTCAGCGAAAGTGGCGGTCGGCGCCAGCATCAGGCTGAGCAGCAGGGCGGCCACTGCGCTCCAGGCGCGAGGTCGTTTGGTTGGCGAAGCGGGGAATTGATTGCGTGTCATGCTGGCCGGACCTGAGAGAAAAAGACGGTAAATGTTCTTCCAGGCCTCGTGAGGCCGAGAACAAAAGTGGCGGGCATTATTGCAAGTAATTCTTGTTAACAAAAGTAATAGAGTATCTTTTTTTCCTTCATTGCTAGCCGCTCGTCCATTGCCAGCGCTAGTCTGTGCCTTTCTGATGGGAGTTTTCTGATGTCTGCGCCTTCTGTTTTGATCGCCGGCTGCGGTGATGTTGGCAGTCGTCTGGCTACGCAATTGCTGGCTGGCGGGTGGGAGGTTCATGGCCTGAGGCGTGACGTCTCACGCCTGCCCGCGGGGGTAATTGGCGTTGCCGGTGACTTGTTCAATGAAGACTGTCCAGCGACCTGGCCAGTCGGTGCGGTGGACTACCTGGTGTATTGCGCAGCCGCCACCGATCACGATGAGGCGGGTTACCGCGCTGCTTATGTGCAGGGTTTGCAGCATGTGCTGGAGTGGCTGAACGACTATGGGCAGGTGCCTAATCGCCTGCTGTTCGTTTCCAGCAGCAGTGTGTATGGCCAGCAGGAGGGCGAGTGGGTCGATGAGACCTCGCCGACCATTGCAACAGGCTATTCGGGTCGATTGATGCTGGAGGCGGAGCAAGTGGCGCTCAATAGTGGCATCCCGGCCAGCATCGTACGTTTGACCGGCATTTACGGCCCAGGTCGCGAATGGCTGCTGACTCAGGTTCGTCGGGGTTATCGCGTGGCTGTCGACCCACCGTTGTACGGCAATCGCATTCACGCCGACGACGCGGCGGGGTTGCTGGCGTGTCTGCTTGAGGCGGATCTTCGCGGTGTAGCGCTGGATGACATCTACATTGGTGTAGACGACGCGCCTGCGCCGCTGGCCGAAGTGGTGGGCTGGTTGCGTGAGTATCTGGGCGTGACCGAATGGGCCGAAGACGCAAGCGTGCGCCGCACTGGCAGCAAGCAATGCAGCAATGCCCGGGCGAAAGCCTTGGGCTGGACACCGAAGTATCCGAGCTATCGCGAAGGCTACGCCGCGATACTTGCCCAAGGGAGTTGAGCTGAGCGAGCCTCTAAACAACAGGCGCCTGCGGGCGCCTTTGTTTTTGGGTCATTGTTTTACCAACAGCCACTGGCGTTGGCCGGGGGTGAAGTGGGGGATTTCGTCTGGCCGGGATTGATTGATTGCCCGGAAAATCTCCAGTTGCTTGCCTTTGCGAACGAAAATCCATGTGTCACTCAGGTCGCCCGTGCCCAGATACAAGGTGTCATTGCCTGCACCTTGGCTGGCGCAATCACCGTCCAGGCATAACTCGTATCGATCGGTTCCCGGTAACCCCGAAACGTGGCCATCTTCCGTAAACACGACCATTTGGCCTGTTCCGTGACTGTCGATGATTTCCCACTGTCCGCCCATGTAAGCAGCGTTCAAGGCGCTCCGGAAGGTATCAACCCACCCTGTTTTCGTTTTGGCGGTCTTGCTGGGGCGACTGAACACCTGCTGGGGGACTTGCTCCTTGGCCAGTTGAGTCAGTCGCTTGCCATCCAGGCGCAGCTCGTCAGTGCCGTAGCCGTTGTAGTCGACGGTCCAGGCATTGGGTGACTTTTGCAGCAGTTGGCCCGCACCCACCTCAAAACCGCTGCTCACTTGCGCCTTGCTGGTGTGGGTATTGATGTCCCATTCCAGATTCCGACCATGGGTGTTCAGGGCTTCACGTAAAGACTGGCCTTGGGCCGCTGCATCGATGGCCGCCTGATTGATCCAGATACCGCTGATGTCCGTTTCTGCGGGCATGGAGGTGCAACCGCCGAGCAGCAATAGGCCAAGGATAAGCAGTGGGCGCATGATCAATCCTTGAGGGGGCAAAGAATTCGACGGTGCAGGCTAAAGAAAAAGGAGCCCGTAGGCTCCTGTATTCTGTATCACTGTTTTTCCAGCAACCACTTGCGATTACCCGGGGTGAACTGTGGCATTTCATCCGCCTGTGCGGTGTTCACTGCCTGGAGGATTTCCAGTTCCTTGCCCTTGCGCGCAAAGATCCAGGTATTGCCCTGACCATTCGCCTGTAACCACATATTGTCATTACCGCCGCTCATCGACGCGCAATCGCCTGCCAGACACAAGGCATAACGATCCGCCCCCGGCAGGCCGGCAACCTGGCCATCAGCCTGGAATTGCACGGTATTGCCTTCACCGGGACCGCTGACGACTTTCCAGCTACCGCCCATGTAGGCCGAGTACAGTGCGCGTTCAAAACTGGCACCTATCGGTGCGCCGTCCGGCACCGTAACTTGCGCGCGGTCGAAGACTTGCTCCGGCTCATTGTCGCTGGCGACCTGGCTCAGTTGCTTGCCGTCACGCTTGAGCTCACTGGCGGAGCTGCCATAAAAGTCGACCTTCCAGGCGCCGGACTCTTCGCCCAGCAGCTTGCCGTCGACATTTTCAAAACCGTTGGTGTAGCGGGCCTGGCCGGCCTTGGTATTGACGTCCCATTCCAGGTTCGGGCCATAAGCCTGGAGCGCTTCGCGTAGCGGGCCGCCTTTGGCTGCAGCATCGATCGCCGCCTGATTGATCCAGGTGCCGCTGATATCACGATCGGCAGGGTTGCTGGCACAACCGCCCAAGAGTAGGGCGACCAGCGAGAGAGCTAGCGCTTGGCGCATGGTGGAATCCTTTCAAAACAAGATCGGCGCAGCCTTTGGAAGGCTGCGCCGGACACATTACTCGATGACCAGAATGGCATCCATCTCAACCTGCGAACCCTTTGGCAGGGCTGCTACGCCGATGGCGGCGCGGGCAGGGTAAGGCTGGTCAAAGTACTTGCCCATGATCTCGTTGACCTTGGCGAAGTGGCTCAGATCGGTGAGGAAGATGTTCAGTTTGACGATGTCCTTGAACGAACCGCCAGCGGCTTCAGCCACGGCTTTGAGGTTCTCGAACACCTGGACGGTCTGGGCTTCGAAGCCTTCAACCAGTTCCATGGTTTTTGGGTCCAGAGGAATTTGACCCGACATGTAAACGGTGTTGCCGGCCTTGATCGCCTGGGAGTAAGTGCCAATGGCGGCCGGGGCCTTGTCGCTGGTGATAACTGTTTTGGTCATGAATGACTCCTTGTAATGGGGTGGCTTAGGCACGCATGCGGGTGATGCGAATCACCCCGGTCAGTGCACGCAGTTTCTTGATTACGCGGGCCAGGTGTACGCGGTCGTGCACGCTGACCACCAGTTGGACCACGCTGATGCGGCCATCGCGTTCGTCCATGCTGATTTTTTCGATATTGCCGTCGGCCGCGTTGACGCTGCTGGCCAGCAAAGCGATCAGGCCGCGCTGGTGTTCCAGCTCGACGCGCAGTTCGACATTGAATTCGCCGGTGACATCCTTGGCCCACGAGAGCTGGATGCATTTTTCCGGGTTGTGGCGGATTTCGCTAATGTTGCGGCAGTTGTCCAGGTGCACGACCATGCCTTTGCCCGCGGACAGGTGGCCGACAATCGGGTCGCCGGGGATCGGCGTGCAGCACTTGGCGTAACTGAGCACCAAGCCTTCGGTGCCGCGAATCGCCAGCGGGCCTTCGGCACTCGGCAGCTGTTCGCCTTCACCCAGCAGTCGGCGGGCGACCACGTAGGCCATGCGATTGCCCAGGCCAATGTCTTCGAGCAGGTCTTCGATCAGTTCCAGGCGGTACTCGGTGAGCATCGCCTTGACGCGCTCGGCGGCTACTTTCTCCAGCGAGCTGTCGAAACCGTTGAGAACCTTGTTCAGCAGGCGTTCGCCGAGGCTGATGGACTCGGAGCGGCGCTGCAGTTTCAACGCATGGCGGATGTGAGTCCGCGCCTTGCCAGTGACCACGAAGTTGAGCCACGCCGGATTCGGTCGCGCGCCGGGAGCGCTGACGATCTCGACCGTGGAACCGCTTTGCAGCGGTTCGGACAGCGGTGCGAGACGACGATTGATCCGACAGGCAATGCAGCTGTTGCCCACGTCGGTATGCACCGCGTAAGCGAAGTCGACCGCCGTGGAGCCTTTGGGCAACTCCATGATCCGGCCTTTGGGCGTGAACACGTAGACCTCGTCCGGGAACAGGTCGATCTTCACGCTCTCGATGAATTCCAGCGAGTTGCCGGCCCGTTGCTGCATCTCCAGCACGCCTTTGACCCACTGCCGGGCGCGGGCATGCGTGCCTTTTGGCTGCTCGTCGCCGCTGGATTTGTACAGCCAATGGGCAGCGATGCCGTTGTTGGCCATTTCTTCCATTTCACGGGTGCGGATCTGGATTTCGATCGGTACACCGTGCATGCCGAACAGCGTGGTGTGCAGCGACTGGTAGCCGTTGGCCTTGGGGATCGCTATGTAATCCTTGAAGCGACCCGGCAACGGCTTGTACAAATTATGTACAGCGCCCAGCACGCGGTAGCAGGTATCGACCTTGTCGACGATGATCCGGAACGCATAGACGTCCATGATCTCGTTGAAGGCCCGACGCTTGCCGCGCATTTTCTTGTAGATGCCGTAGAGGTGTTTCTGACGACCGCTGACCTCACCCTGAATGCCGTCGATGGCCAGGCAGTGACTGAGTGACTCTTCGATCTTGTTGACGATTTCCTTGCGGTTGCCCCGGGCGCGCTTGACCGCCTGGTTGATCCGCGCGGAACGCATCGGGTGCATCGCCTTGAAGCCGAGGTCTTCGAATTCTATGCGGATGGCGTGCATGCCCAGCCGGTTGGCAATAGGCGCATAGATTTCCAGGGTTTCCTTGGCGATCCGTCGGCGTTTTTCGCCGGACAGGACTTCCAGGGTCCGCATGTTGTGCAGGCGGTCAGCCAGTTTGACCAGGATCACGCGAATGTCGCGGGCCATGGCCATGGCCATTTTCTGGAAGTTTTCAGCCTGGGCTTCGGCCTTGGTCTCGAAGTTCATCTGGGTCAGTTTGCTGACCCCGTCGACCAGTTCGGCCACGGTTTCGCCGAATTGCGCTTGCAGCGCTTCCTTGGCAATACCGGTGTCTTCGATCACGTCATGCAGCATCGCAGCCATCAGGCTCTGATGGTCCATGTGCATGTCGGCAAGAATATTCGCAACCGCGAGTGGGTGCGTGACGTACGCCTCACCGCTGCGGCGGCGTTGGCCGTCGTGGGCTTGTTCGGCGTAGAAGTACGCTCGGCGGACCAGGTTGACCTGGTCCTTGCCGAGGTAGGTCGATAAGCGATCGGCGAGGGCGTCTATGCTCGGCATGATGAAACCTGCCGTTCGCTGTGACCCCGCGCCGTGCTACGTCGACCAGGCATGGCTTAGACGGCCTCGTTGGACTCGTCCTCGAACGCTGCGAACAGCGGTTCGTCTTCGACGATTTCAGCGTTGGCGATGAACTCGTAGCTCATCAGGCCTTCAGCGATTTCACGCAAGGCTACAACAGTAGGCTTGTCGTTTTCCCACTGAACCAGTGGCTCTTTGCCGCCGGTGGCCAGTTGACGGGCACGCTTGGTAGACAGCATGACCAGCTCAAAGCGGTTTTCCACGTGGTTTAGGCAATCTTCAACGGTTACGCGGGCCATGGTATTCCTCGGAGCGAATGCAATATGCGCGCTGCCCGGTTGGGCGAGCGGACTCGACAGTTTAAAAAATCACCAGCGATTAGGGAAGCGCTGATTTTTTGACCAAGCCCTTCAACGCGCTGCAAGTGCCAATGTAAAGCCCTTGCAACGGTTTTGGGAAGAGCTGTTTAGCCGAGCAATTCGGCCAAAAGTTTTCCGTGCCGCTGCTGCTGGCGCTTCTGATGCAGCTGATTGGCGCGGAAAATCGCCTGCAAATCGCGCAGTGCGTGGGCGAAATCGTCGTTGATGATCAGGTAATCATAGTCAACGTAGTGACTCATTTCGCTGACGGCTTCGCGCATCCGGCCTTCGATGATCTCGTCGCTGTCCTGACCGCGATTGGTCAGTCGCTGGTGCAAGGCTTGCAGGGACGGCGGCAGAATGAAGATCGAACGAGCCTGGGGCATCAACTTGCGCACTTGCTCGGCGCCTTGCCAGTCGATTTCCAGAATCAGGTCGTGGCCTGCGTCGAGGGTCTGCTGCAAGTGGCTTTGCGAGGTGCCGTAGAGATTGCCGAACACTTCGGCGCGCTCCAGGAAGTCGCCATGTTCGCCCATCTTCACGAACGCTTCGCGGGAGACGAAGTGATAGTTCACGCCGTTCACTTCACCGGGGCGCATGGCGCGGGTGGTGTGGGAGACGGAGACGCGGATCTCCTGATCGGCGTCAGTCAAGGCCTTGACCAGGCTGCTCTTGCCCGCGCCCGAAGGGGCGGAAATGATGTACAGGGTGCCGGTGCTGTGGGTCATGTGGGGTTTGCCTTACTCAATATTCTGCACTTGTTCGCGCATCTGCTCGATCAACACTTTGAGGTTGACCGCCGCCTGGGTGCTGCGCGGGTCGAAGGCTTTGGAGCCCAGTGTGTTGGCTTCGCGGTTGAGCTCTTGCATCAGGAAGTCCAGGCGCCGACCGGCAGCGCCACCGGATTTGAGTACCCGGCGAACTTCGATGATGTGAGTGCTCAGGCGATCCAGTTCTTCGGCGACGTCGCTCTTTTGCGCGAGCATGACCATTTCCTGCTCCAGCCGCTGCGGGTCCATCTCGGCCTTCATGTCGGCGAAGCGGTCGAGGACCTTCTGGCGCTGGGTGGCAAGCATCTGCGGCACCAGTTCGCGCAGGGTCACCACGTCTTCCTCAATGGAGGTCAGGCGATCGTTGATCAACCGCGCCAGCTCCGCGCCTTCGCGCTC
This sequence comes from Pseudomonas sp. FW305-20, assembly GCF_058788075.1. Taxonomy (NCBI): domain Bacteria; kingdom Pseudomonadati; phylum Pseudomonadota; class Gammaproteobacteria; order Pseudomonadales; family Pseudomonadaceae; genus Pseudomonas; species Pseudomonas sp. FW305-20. Next base: position 187,697 of record NZ_JBYTAJ010000006.1, read on the forward strand.
GCGGCCGGCCTTGAGTTCTTTCAGGCCTTCGTTGAACAGCGCCAGGGCTTCGGCATTCAGGGCTTGCGGGTCGGTCGCATCGCCCACCAGCACGCCAGGCCAGGCCAGGACTTCCAGCGGGTTCAGCGCGGCCGGATTTTTGATCAGGCCGGCGATGGTCTCTGCGGCGGCGACCAGTTGTGCGGCGCGCTCGCGGTCCACTTGCAGGGGTTTGTCGGTGTTTTCTTCGGTGAAGCGCAAGGTGCATTCGAGCTTGCCCCGGGAGATTCCTTGGCGCAGGGCTTCGCGGACTGCGCCTTCGAGGTCGCGAAAGGACTCCGGCAGACGCAAGTGCGGCTCCAGGTAACGGCTGTTGACCGAGCGCAGTTCCCAGCTAAGGGTGCCTTGGGCGCCGGCTTTCTCGACGCGGGCGAAGGCGGTCATGCTGTGCACCATGGAGGTACCTCGCAATGCAGGTCCATGCGTTACCAAAGGTTTCGCAGGCCTGATCTATATGAATTTAAGCCCAGAGGCAGCAAAGGCGCAGGATTGTAGCGCAGTGGGGCGAATGCGCCCAAACACACGAAGTGACAAAGGGCTGCAGGCCGTCGGTAAAGCGCTATTGCGGGCCTTCAGTCGTCGGGGGATTTTTTAGAAGTGCCCACTCGTGGCCCTGCGGCTCTATAATGCTCCGCAGTTTTCCGTCCCCCGTACAGGTATTCCCTATGAAACGTCCAAGTGGTCGCGCTGCCGATCAGCTCCGCTCGATCCGCATTACCCGCAACTACACCAAACACGCTGAGGGATCCGTACTGGTCGAGTTCGGTGATACCAAAGTCATCTGCACCGTCAGCGTCGAGAACGGCGTGCCGCGTTTCCTTAAAGGTCAGGGCCAAGGCTGGTTGACCGCTGAATACGGCATGCTGCCGCGCGCCACTGGCGAGCGTAACCAGCGTGAAGCGAGCCGCGGCAAGCAAGGCGGCCGCACCCTGGAAATCCAGCGTCTGATCGGTCGTTCCCTGCGCGCTGCGCTGGACATGTCCAAGCTGGGCGACGTCACCCTGTACGTCGATTGCGATGTGATCCAGGCTGACGGCGGCACCCGCACCGCGTCCATCACCGGCGCCATGGTTGCACTGGTCGATGCCTTGAAAGTGATCAAGAAGCGCGGCGGCCTGAAAGGCGGCGACCCGCTGAAGCAAATGATTGCTGCCGTATCGGTGGGCATGTACCAGGGCGAGCCGGTACTCGACCTCGACTACCTGGAAGACTCGGCCGCCGAGACCGACCTGAACGTGGTGATGACCAGCACAGGCGGCTTCATCGAAGTCCAGGGTACTGCCGAAGGCGCTCCGTTCCAGCCAGAAGAACTGAACGCTATGCTTGAGTTGGCGAAGAAAGGCATGACGGAAATCTTCGAGCTGCAAAAGGCTGCACTGGCTGACTGATCGGACTATTCCACGCAAGGAGGACGCTATGAGTGACGAGCAACAGCTGCTTCCCACACCGAGCAAAGAGGTTCGGCAGTGGGCAATGTTTTGTCACCTGTCCGCCTTGCTGGGGATCTGGATTCCGTTCGGTACGCTGATCGGCCCGCTGATTCTCTGGCAGATGAAGCGCGAGATGGACCCCTTTGTTGATGCTCAAGGCAAGGAGGCGCTGAACTTTCAGATCACCGTCGCCATTGCCTCCGCCATCTGCTTCCTGCTGATGCTGGTGATCGTCGGGTTCTTCCTGTTTGGCCTGGTCGCGATTGGTGCACTGGTGCTGACGATCATTGCCGGGGTGAAAGCCAATGAAGGGGTGCCTTACCGGTATCCGTTTACTTGGCGGTTGATCAAGTAAGCCACACAACACAGATCCCCCTGTGGGAGCGAGCCTGCTCGCGATGAGGCATTCACATTCAACATTAATGTGACTGGTCTACCGCTATCGCGAGCAGGCTCACTCCTACCAAGAGCCAGAAATCAGCGTGCACAAAAAAGCCGACAGCGATGTCGGCTTTTTTGCATCTGCGAAACGACGCTTAGATAGTCAGCGTCCAGTCGTAGTCCACGATCAGCGGTGCATGTTGCGAGAACCGTGGCTGACGAGGCAGGCGCGCGCTACGAACGAAGCGACGCAAGCCTGGTGTCAGTAACTGATAGTCGAAACGCCAACCGAGGTTGAGCATTTCAGCCTGTTCGTTATCCGGCCACCAGCTGTACTGGTCGCCTTCGCGGCTGACTTCACGCAGGGCATCGACATAGCCCATGTTGCCGACAATCTCGTCCATCCAGGCACGTTCAGGTGCCAGGAAGCCCGGGGATTGCTGGCTGTCGCGCCAGTTCTTGATATCCAGCTTCTGTTGCGCCACGTACAGCGAGCCACAGTAAATGTACTCGCGACGTTTGCGTCGCTGTTTATCCAGATAACGGGCGAAATCGTCCATTAGCTTGAACTTCTGGTTCAAGTCTTCATCGCCATTTTGCCCCGAAGGGAGCAGTAAGGTCGCGATGCTGACCTTGTCGAAATCGGCTTGCAGGTAGCGCCCGTAGCGGTCGGCCGTCTCGAAGCCGAGACCGCTGATGACTGCCTTCGGTTGCAGCCGCGAATACAAAGCCACGCCACCTTGGGCGGGAACTTCGGCTTCGCAGGCATAAAGGAAGTAGCCATCCAGTTGGAAGGCTGGATCGTCCAGTTCAAAGGCGGAGGCGCGGGTGTCCTGCAGGCAGATGACGTCGGCATTCTGTGCTTGCAGCCAACTGAGCAACCCTCGCTCCACTGCAGCCTGAATACCATTGACGTTCACACTGATGATCCGCATAAATGGCCCCAAAAATCGCGTGCGTGTATGATACACGGCGTCAACCTAATTAGCTAAATCCGTGGTATTTGGGGTTTTTTTCATGCAAGCGTATCAGCGCGATTTCATTCGTTTTGCCATCGATCGCGGCGTTTTGCGCTTCGGCGAGTTCACCCTGAAGTCCGGACGCACCAGTCCTTACTTCTTCAATGCCGGCCTGTTCAACTCAGGGAAGGCCCTTGCGCAGCTGGGGCGTTTCTACGCGGCAGCCATCGTCGAGAGCGGTATTTCGTTCGACGTTTTATTCGGTCCGGCCTACAAAGGCATCCCTTTGGCGGCGACCACCGCAGTGGCCCTGGCCGAGCATCATGACCGTGATTTGCCATGGTGCTTCAACCGCAAGGAAGCGAAGGCTCACGGCGAGGGCGGCAGTCTGGTCGGCGCACCGTTGACCGGCGACGTGCTGATCATCGACGACGTGATCACCGCTGGCACCGCCATCCGCGAGGTGATGCAGATCATCGCTTCCCAGAACGGCGCCAAGGCGGCGGGCGTGTTGATCGCCTTGAACCGTCAGGAGCGTGGCAACGGTGAGTTGTCGGCCATCCAGGAAGTGGAGCGTGACTTCGGCATTCCGGTGATCAGCATTGTTTCGCTGAACCAGGTGCTGGAATTCCTGGCGGATGACCCGCAGCTCAAGCAGCACCTGCCAGCGGTTGAAGCCTACCGCGCCCAGTTCGGCGTCTGACCACAATCCCCCTGTGGGAGCGAGCCTGCTCGCGATGAGGTCTTTACATTCAAAGTTGATGTGACTGAAAGACCGCTATCGCGAGCAGGCTCGCTCCTACAGGGATCGCAGGCAAAAAAAGACCTCGCTCAGACTGGCTGAACGGGGTCTTTTTTTGTCAGTGCAGTCTTCGCCATTTCCCTATCAGTTTGAATGCCAATCCCAGATTGAACAGCGCAAACACCAGCAGCGCCAGGACGACTAGCACGTAGAGCGTGCGATCCACATCGAAATCCCACAGATCCAGCGTGCTGCTTCCCATGATCCTCACGGCGGCAGGGAAATTGACGTAAAACAGCGCCATGAAGGCGGCCGTCAGCGGTAGAGCGCGGCCGAACAAAGCGTTCATTACTGTTTTCCGGCTGCGTTTTCTGGCGAGTGGACCTGGTTGTTTTTCATCCAGTTCCAACGCTTCATGCAACCTTGGCCAGGCCAGGTTGAACATGAAGGTGGTCAGGGTCAGCAGCAATCCACTGACCGCGACGATGTCACTGAACGGCATTCAGGCCCAGTGTCAGGCATAACAACGCGTGGGAATCTTCACTAATTTCGAACTGCCCGGCGCTGCCTTTGCGTTTTGTAATGGGTTTGAAAGTCGGCTCGTTCTGGGTAATCAGCATGTTCAGCTCATCACGGATGACGTCGGAGCTGATCACCACCAGATAAACCGTCTGCGCATGCTCTGCCGTCTCAATCACGGCCCTCATGCTGTGTTGAAGTATTTCGTCCAGCTGATTGCGAAAGCGCGAAACCGTGTTTTTCAGCAGGGTTTTGCTTTGGCTCTGGGTCAGCTGAAAAATCGTAGATATCTGAGATTCGGTCGGCAATGTCTGCCCGAAGTAGCTTTGAATCAGATATAGCAGGCGATCCTGCTTCGCTTCATCGGCCCGACTCGGCATCCCGCCTTCAACCAGCATTTTCAAGTATTCGGTCAGGCTCGCCTTGGCGATTCGCTGCAGGGCGTGGGCGATTTCGTGGTCGGAAATCTTCAGGGTCTTTTTGACCGGCTCCTTCTGCTCCTGCTCGAAAGCCTGGGCGTCGATCGTGAACGAGATCTGCATTTTTCAGCCCCCTCGGGATTACTTGGAAGGCTTGTTTGGATACGGATCTGCCACGGCGTCACCCTGGCCGGTCAGGATATTCCAGCCATTGAGTACGTGGGTGCTGGGTTTGAAGTCTGGACACGGCGGGAGCGAAGTCTTTGACTGATTGGTGTATTCGCGCCCGCAGTCTGCGCACTCGTAAGTGCCGGCTGAAACATCACTGCCGTAGGGAACGTGGTCTTTTTTCATGGGGAAGATCTCCTGTGGATACAGGGAAGATCCTAGGCGGACGAATGCTAGTTGGATGTCGGACGTTTCGCTTAATCAAGTCAGACATTTCCTTCGCGCATAAAAAAGATCGCAGACTTCGTCAGCTCCTACGGAATATTCGTACATCCGTAGGTGCTGCCGAAGCCTGCGATCTTTTAAGGCTTTATCAATCAGGGACGCTTGCGATTGCTGATCAAGGTACCCACACCGGTATCGGTGAAGATTTCCAGAAGAATCGCGTTCGGCACCCGGCCGTCGATGATCAACGAGCTGCCCACACCGCCTTGAACCGCTTCCAGCGCGCAACGAATCTTCGGCAGCATGCCGCCGTAGATGGTGCCATCGGCGATCAGGTCGTCGACCTGTTGAGTCGTCAGACCGGTCAGAACCGTGCCCGACTTGTCCATCAGGCCGGCGATGTTGGTCAGCAGCATCAGCTTTTCAGCTTTCAGCGCTTCGGCGACTTTACCGGCCACCAGGTCAGCGTTGATGTTGTACGACTCGCCGTTGGAACCGACACCGATTGGCGCGATCACCGGGATGAAGTCACCTTTGACCAGCAGGTTCAGCAAGTCGGTGTTGATCCCGACCACTTCACCGACCTGGCCGATGTCGATGATTTCCGGTTGAGTCATCTCCGGCGTCTGGCGGGTCACGGTGAGCTTTTTCGCGCGAATCAGCTCGGCATCTTTACCGGTCAGGCCGATGGCGCTGCCGCCATGACGGTTGATCAGGTTGACGATGTCCTTGTTGACCTGGCCGCCGAGGACCATTTCCACCACGTCCATGGTTTGCGCGTCAGTCACGCGCATGCCATCGATGAAGTGGCTCTCGATCGACAGGCGCTTGAGCAGGTCGCCGATTTGCGGGCCGCCGCCGTGAACCACCACAGGGTTGATGCCGACGGCTTTCATCAGCACGATGTCGCGGGCGAAGCCGGTTTTCAGCTCCTCGCTCTCCATCGCGTTGCCGCCGTATTTGATCACCAGCGTCTTGCCGACATAGCGGCGAATGTAAGGCAGCGCTTCGGACAGGACCTTGGCGGTGTTGGCGGCGGCTTCGCGTTCGAGGGTCATTCAGGGCTCCGGGTGCTTCAGAAGATCAAAACGGTAATTGGAGATCGGGGGCAACACGCTTCAATTGGACTTTGAAAACGTCCTTGATGCGTTGCAATTCAGCCTCGTCATCGGCCTCGAAGCGCAGCACCAGCACCGGTGTGGTGTTGGAGGCGCGCACCAGGCCCCAGCCTTTGGCGTAGTCGACTCGCACGCCGTCAATGGTGGTCAGGTCGGCGCCTTCGCCCCACTTCGCGTCGTGCAGAGCATCAATGATGCTGAATTTGCTCTCTTCGGTCACATGGATATTGATTTCCGGCGTAGAAATATCGTTCGGGAAGGTCGCAAACAGCTCTTCCGCGGTGGATTTTTCCTTGCTGAGGATCTCCAGCAGGCGCGCGGCGCTGTAAATGCCGTCGTCGAAACCGAACCAGCGTTCCTTGAAGAAGATGTGCCCGCTCATTTCGCCGGCCAACAGGGCGCCAGTCTGTTTCATTTTCTTTTTGATCAACGAGTGACCGGTCTTCCACATTAGCGGACGGCCGCCGTATTCCTTGATCAGCGGCGTCAGGCGACGGGTGCATTTGACGTCGAAGATGATTTCCGCGTCCGCATTGCGCGCCAGCACGTCACGGGCGAACAGCATCAGCAGGCGGTCGGGGTAGACGATGCTGCCGGTGTTGGTCACCACGCCGACGCGGTCGCCGTCGCCGTCGAAAGCCAGGCCCAGGTCGGCATTGGTTTCCTTGACCTTGGCGATCAGGTCGACCAGGTTTTCAGGCTTGCCCGGGTCCGGGTGGTGATTCGGGAAGTTGCCGTCGACGTCACAGAACAACGGGATGACTTCGCAGTTCAGGGCTTCGATCAGTTGCGGGGCGATCACGCCGGCCGCGCCGTTGCCGCAATCGACCACGACTTTGAGGCGACGAGCCAGTTTGATGTCCTGGACGATTTCGGTGTTGTAGCGGTCGAGGATCTCGACCTGGGTGATGCTGCCCTTGCCGCTGCTCAGGTTGTTGGTCTTGAGGCGTTCGTGCAGGGCCTGGATCTGTTCGTTGGCCAGGGTGTCGCCAGCGATGACGATTTTGAAGCCGTTGTAGTTCGACGGGTTGTGGCTGCCGGTGAGCATCACGCCGGATTTGCCGGCCAGCACGTTGGCGGCGTAGTACAGCGCAGGCGTTGGCACCAGGCCGACGTCGCTGACGTGGCAACCGCTGTCGGCGAGGCCTTTGATCAGTTGTTCGACCAGTTCCGGACCGGACAGGCGACCGTCGCGGCCGACCGAAACATTCGGTTCATCCTGGGCCAGGCTCTGGGAGCCGATGGCGCGACCGAGCCAATACGCGGTTTCAGCGTTCAAGAATTCCGGGACGGTGCCGCGAATATCGTAGGCGCGGAAGATGCTGTCAGGGAACTTGGGTGCGACTTGGACTGGGGTGCTCATCTGTAGGAATGCTCCATCTCGAAAGTGGCTGGACCTGCCGGCGAAAAACTCGTCGGCAGGCTCAAACTGAAGGGTATGACGGTGTTTTCCACCGAGAGTTCGTGGTGTGAAAAGGCCATGACCCCGACATCAGCGTGTAATGGAGCGGCCAATGCCTTGATTTTCAGTGATATACCTTTCAGATGACGTCTGTGCAATTTGTGACGAGGGAGCTTGCTCCCGCTTGAGTGCGTAGCACTCACAAAAATCGGTTATGACTCACAGAGTTTGGGGCCGCTTCGCTGCCCAACGGGGGCAAGCCCCCTCGCCACAGGGTTGCCATCTTTCGGATCAGTGGCTGCCGGAGTGGCCGAACCCGCCAGTGCCACGCTGGGTTTCGACAAACTCTTCGACCATTTCAAAATGTGCTTGAACCACCGGCACCAGCACCAATTGGGCCAGGCGTTCGCCTACCACCATGTTGAAATCGGTCTGGCCACGGTTCCAGCACGACACCATCAGTGGGCCCTGGTAATCGGAGTCGATCAGGCCAACCAGGTTGCCCAGCACGATGCCGTGCTTATGGCCAAGGCCCGAGCGCGGCAGAATCAGTGCCGCCAAGCCCGGATCGCCAATGTAGACGGACAGGCCAGTCGGGATGAGCAGGGTTTCGCCCGGCTTGATGACTGTGTCTTTTTCCAGCATGGCGCGCAGGTCGAGGCCGGCGGAACCGGGCGTGGCGTATTGCGGCAGCGGGAATTCGGTACCGATGCGTGGGTCGAGGATCTTGGCTTGCAAAGCGTGCATGTAAATTAAACCTGGTTCAGACGTTCGGCGATAAAAGTGATCAGCTGGCGAGCGATTTTGCTCTTGCTGGTCTGGGCGAAAAGTGTGGCGTGTAGCTGGCGGTCGATCACGCTGCAGGCGTTTTCTTCGCTGTTGAAGCCAATGCTCGGGTTGGCGACGTCGTTGGCGACGATCAAATCGAGGTTCTTGTCTTTCAACTTGCGCGCAGCGTAATCGAGCAAATGTTCGGTTTCGGCGGCGAAGCCGACACTGAACGGACGGTCGGGGCGAGTGGCAATGGTGGCCAGAATGTCTGGGTTACGCACCATCTGTAGCAACAAGCCGTCGCCGTTCGTAGGGTCTTTCTTGAGTTTCTGTGGGGCGACGACTTCCGGCCGGTAGTCCGCGACCGCAGCCGAGGCGATGAACAGGTCGCAAGGGATTGCGGCTTCGCAAGCGGCGAGCATGTCGCGGGCGCTGACCACATCGATGCGTGTGACGCGATCCGGGGTCGGCAGGTGCACCGGGCCGGTGATCAGCGTTACACGGGCGCCGGCTTCCACCGCGGCTTCGGCCAGGGCAAAGCCCATTTTTCCGGAGCTGTGGTTGGTGATGTAGCGCACCGGGTCGATGTTTTCCTGGGTCGGACCCGCGGTGATCAGCACGTGTTTGCCGGTCAGCGCCTGACGCTGGAAGCAGTCCGCCGCACATTGGGCGAGGTCGGTGGCTTCGAGCATGCGACCCATGCCGACGTCGCCGCAGGCCTGGCTGCCGGAGGCTGGGCCGAAGCTTTTCAGGCCGCGGCTTTCGAGGGTTTGCAGGTTGGTCTGGGTGGCCGGGTCGCGCCACATGGCCTGGTTCATCGCCGGGGCAACGGCGACCACGGCGTCGGTGGCCAGCACCAGCGTGGTCAGCAGGTCGTCGGCAATGCCTTGGGCCAGGCGGGCAATGAGATCCGCGGTGGCGGGGGCGATCAGCACCAGGTCGGCCCATTTGGCCAGCTCAATGTGGCCCATGGCAGCTTCGGCCGCCGGGTCGAGCAAATCGAGGTGGACCGGATGCCCGGACAAGGCCTGCATGGTCAACGGTGTGATGAACTCGCTGCCGCCGCGGGTCATGACCACGCGCACTTCGGCGCCCTGGTCGATCAGGCGGCGAACCAGGTCGGCGCTCTTGTAGGCAGCGATGCCGCCGCCGACGCCCAGAACGATGCGTTTCCGATACAGCCGCTGCATAGGTCTGCCTTTCATTTCGTTGATGACTGCATGGCGATACCCCCTCCCCAGGGATGAAATCGCCCGCAAAAAAGATGGGCTACGATATCACAGCGACCGCAACGGAACAGCGGCGCCCACAGACCAGGGAGGTGCTATGAGTATTCGCGATTGGCCAGCGGCGGAACGGCCGCGGGAGAGGTTGCTTGAGTTGGGCTCGGGGAGCCTTTCGGACGCCGAGCTGTTGGCGATTTTTTTACGAACGGGTGTGTCGGGTAAAAGCGCGGTAGATCTGGCGCGGCACCTGTTGAATCAGTTTGGCAGCCTGCGTTCATTGCTTGAGGCCGATCAGGAGGCGTTCAGCAGGCAGTTGGGGCTGGGGCCGGCGAAATTCGCTCAGTTGCAAGCGGTCCAGGAAATGAGCCGGCGGCATTTGGCCGAACGTGCGCGCCAAAAAAACGCGCTGGAAAACCCGCAGGCGGTTCGTGATTACCTCAAGTCAATGCTGCGCCATGAGCCTCACGAGGTGTTCGGCTGTCTTTTTTTGGATTCCAGGCATCAAGTGCTGACCTTTGAAGTGCTGTTTCGCGGGTCCATCGACAGTACGAGTGTCTATCCGAGACAAGTGGTTAAACGCGCATTGGCCCACAACGCCGCAGCGTTGATCCTTTGTCATAACCATCCGTCGGGAAATTCCAATCCCAGCCAGGCCGACCGAGTGCTGACCAAGCGCCTGCAAGAGGCGCTGGACCTGATCGATGTGCGGGTGCTCGATCATTTCATCGTCGGGGACGGTGATCCGCTGTCCATGGCCGAGTACGGCTGGATGTAAGTGGAAGGGCGGATTAAGCGAGCCCATGTGGGAGCGAGCCTGCTCGCGATGGCGTCGTGTCAGTCAAACTATTCGGTGACTGGCACTCTGCAATCGCGAGCAGGCTCGCTCCTACAAGGGGGGGGCGGATTATTTTAGGTTGACCTCGGAGTAATCCTGGCGGCCGAACGGGCTCACTTGATAACCCTCAACGTCCTTGCGCGTCAGTGCGAAGGCGGTCGGGTGGGCCAGCGGCAGCCACAGCGCCTGCTGCTGGATCTGTGCCTGGGCCTGTTCGTAGAGCTTGGTGCGCACACCTTGCTCGCCGGTGGTCTTGCCGGCGCTGATCAGCTTGTCCAAGTCCTGGTTGCAGTAGCGCGCGAAGTTGGTGCCGGACTTGACCGCGGCGCAGGAAAACTGCGGCGTGAGGAAGTTGTCCGGGTCGCCGTTGTCGCCCGCCCAGCCCATGAACAACAGATCGTGTTCACCGGCCTTGGCGCGGCGAATCAGCTCGCCCCATTCGATCACCCGAATTTCCGCCTGAATGCCGATTTCCGCGAGGTCCGATTGCAGCATTTGCGCGCTGAGGCTCGGATTCGGGTTGAGCAGACTGCCAGAAGGGCGGGTCCAGATGGTGGTCTTGAAACCGTCCTTGAGCCCGGCCTTCGCCATCAGTGCTTTGGCTTTTTCGACGTCGTGCGAGTAACCCGGCAGGCCTTTGGCATAGCTCCAGGTGTTCGGCGGGTATGGACCGTTGGCAGGTTCGGCGGTGTCTTCGAACACGGCTTTGACGTAGTTGGTCTTGTCGAAGGCGAGGTTGATGGCCTGGCGCACTTCAGGCTTGTCCAGCGGCGGATGCTGGCTGTTGATGCCAACGAACGCGGTCATGAAGGCGTCAGTCTTTTCCACTTTCAGGGTCGGTTCTTTCAGCGCTGCCTGTACGTCCAGAGGCTTGGGCGACAGGGCGATCTGGCATTCGTTGCGGCGCAATTTCTGCAGCCGCACGTTGGCGTCGGGGGTAATGGCGAAAATCAGCGGGTCCACCGAAGGCTTGCCACGGAAGTAATCCGGGTTGGCCTTGTAGCGAATCGAGGCGTCTTTCTGGAAACGCGTAAAGATGAACGGACCGCTGCCGATCGGCTGGCTGTTGAGCTTCTCCGGGGTGCCGGCCTTCATCAGTTTGTCGGCATATTCGGCGGAGTAGATCGAGGCGAAGCCCATGCTCAGGGTCGCGAGGAAAGTCGAATCCGGGTGGTCGAGGGTGAACCGTATGGTCAGCGGGTCCAGTGCGTCGATCTTCTTGATCAATGCCGGCAACTGCATCGACTGGGCGTGCGGGAAGCCGCTCTGGGCGACCTTGTGCCATGGGTTGGCCGGGTCGAGCATGCGGTCGAAGCTGAATTTCACGTCTTCGGCGGTCAGGTCTCGCGAGGGATTGAAGTACTCGGTGCGTTGGAATTTCACCTGTGGGTGAAGCTTGAACACATACGTCAGGCCATCGGGTGTGACTTCCCAGCTGTCCGCGAGGCTGGCGACCACCTTGCCGCTGGCGGTATCGAAGTCCACCAGACGGTTCATCAGCACGTCGGCCGAAGCGTTGGTGGTGGTCAGCGAGTTGTATTGCACCACGTCGAACCCTTCCGGGCTTGCCTCAGTGCAAACGCTCAGAGCGGCGGCATGAGCCAACGGGCTCAGCAGAAGAGGGGCGAGCAATAGCGGTAGGGCAGCGAGGCGCATGGTCGGATTCCTTTACAGATCGAAGGCCCATCTGCAAGTGCAGTCTGGAAAAGGCTTACCCTAGTGGGCTCTTTTGCAAATGACTATCTCCTTTTTCAATTTAAGTGGACTATGTGCGCTTGTTTTCGGTGATGCGGGCCGAGGAAAACCCGGAATCGGTCGGTTGGCCGATTCTCTGCGACGAGCGGTCTTAATCGACGACAGCCTTTATCCAAGGCGCTCTGCGCGTGAAAAATGGGGAATTTACCAAGTCCGCGCACACGGAATGTTGTTGCTCTCCAGTCTTTCTGGTATAAAGCAGCGCTCTTTTCTAGGGGCCCGGTTCCTTCACTGTAGGTGTAGCCGGTAAGACCTCTAAAGAAACGCGGCGCCTGGCGCCAAATGACTGAGAGATTAAGCGGCCAACCCATGCCGGGTTGGGCATGTGGTTTTAGAGGGCTGAGGCATGTCGAGAGTATGTCAAGTTACCGGTAAGGGTCCGGTGACTGGGAATAACATTTCCCACGCAAACAACAAAACCCGTCGTCGTTTCCTGCCGAACCTGCAGCATCACCGCTTCTGGGTTGAAGAAGAGAAACGTTTCGTGCGTCTGCGCGTATCTGCCAAAGGCATGCGTATCATCGACAAGCGTGGCATTACTGTCGTGCTGGCCGAAATTCGCAAAGCTGGCAAGATCTAAGGGAGCTAATCATGCGTGAATTGATTCGAATGATTTCTAGCGCCGGTACTGGTCACTTCTACACTACCGACAAGAACAAGCGTACTACTCCGGACAAGCTCGAAAAGCGCATGTTCGACCCGCGCGTTCGCAAGCACGTGATGTACAAAGAAGGCAAAATCAAGTAATTGATTTTTCCCTCTTACGAAAAAGGCCCGTATCGCGAGATACGGGCCTTTTTTGTTGCCCCCAATAGTGGGGCCTGCGAATGATCAACCGCAGTAAATGGCAATAATATCCAGGTTTATATCGGTCCTGATTTGCAGGCGATTGTTGTCAGGGTCCAGGTCGCGAGAGTTGACTTTAATGCTGGTCGCCCGTGACTCCCTGAAGGCCTCATCGCGAACGGACCGAGACAGGTATTCGCCGATGAGGTACGTGACCCTCCGTGCATCGCATCGCTGCGCTGACTGTTCCGGTTCGTTCGCATGCGCCGACGTCAGCGTGACGGCCAGGAAAAGACCTGCCAGCAGGCCAGTGGTGAGAAAATTTTTCATGTTGATTCACTTCCTTGTGAGTGATGACGGTGAGGCTCCTTTATTCGGGAGCGAGAACAGCATCCGGCAAGATCAGTGATTGAGTGCGGTAATTACCTATTCCACTTGGTATCTGGCCGTGCAGCCAAGCAAAAAAAAGGCCCATATCTTGCGATATGGGCCTTTTTGATGCCTTAACAAATTGCTCAGGTCTTTTGTTCAAACGCCACATAGATCTTGCGGCACGTCTCCAGCACTTCCCAGGTGCCCCGGAACCCGGCCGGGATGACGAAGCGGTCGCCCGCCCGAACGGTCTTGCTGTTGCCGTCGTTGTCGCGTAGCACGGACACGCCCTGGACGATTTCGCAGTATTCATGCTCGGTAAAGTTCACCAGCCACTGACCAATCGCACCTTCCCACACGCCGGCGTTCAACTGACCGCAAGGGCTGTTGTAGTGGTTGTACACTGCTTGCTCGGGGTTGCCCTTGAGGATTTTCGCCTGGTCTGGCCGATAGCGTTCGGGCTGGGTGGTGGCCTGGCTGAAATCGACGATGTCCTGGATGCTCATTGTTGTAATCCCCCGTAATTGCGGCGCAAGTGACTGGAAAGCCCAAAGTCTATGTTTATTAAAATGAACATCGCAAGGCCGTTTGCCAGTCTTTTGTCAAATATATTGAAACTTCACCTGCCGCTGGTTTAGGGTGGCAGTTGCCTCGGGCCGAAAAACAGGCTGGCTGGGCAGAATTCCTGAGACCGTCCGCGAAGACCGCGGGCGCTCGTATTCAATAAGAGGAGGACACTCGTATGACCACCCTGACTCGTGCCGATTGGGAACAACGGGCTCGCGATTTGAAGATCGAAGGCCGCGCCTACCTCAATGGCGAATATACCGATGCCGTCTCCAGCGAGACCTTCGAGTGCATCAGCCCGGTCGATGGCCGTCTGCTGGGCAAGATCGCCAGCTGTGACGCCGCCGATGCCCAACGTGCTGTTGAAAACGCCCGCGCCACTTTCAATTCCGGCGTCTGGTCGCGCCTGGCGCCGACCAAACGTAAAGCCACCATGATCCGTTTCGCCGGCCTGCTGAAACAGCACGCCGAAGAGTTGGCCCTGCTTGAAACCCTGGACATGGGCAAGCCGATCAGCGATTCCCTGTACATCGACGTTCCTGGCGCGGCGCAAGCCCTGAGCTGGAGCGGTGAAGCCATCGACAAGATCTACGACGAAGTGGCCGCGACGCCCCATGACCAGTTGGGTCTGGTAACCCGCGAGCCGGTCGGCGTCGTCGCCGCGATCGTGCCGTGGAACTTCCCGTTGATGATGGCCTGCTGGAAACTCGGGCCGGCGCTGTCCACCGGTAACTCGGTGATCCTCAAGCCGTCCGAAAAATCCCCGCTGACCGCCATCCGCATCGCTGCGCTGGCCGTCGAAGCCGGTATTCCGAAAGGCGTGCTGAACGTATTGCCAGGCTACGGCCACACCGTCGGCAAGGCCCTGGCCCTGCATAACGACGTGGACACCCTGGTGTTCACCGGCTCGACCAAGATCGCCAAGCAACTGCTGATCTACTCCGGCGAATCGAACATGAAACGCGTCTGGCTTGAAGCCGGCGGCAAGAGCCCGAACATCGTGTTCGCCGATGCGCCGGACCTGCAAGCTGCCGCTGAATCGGCGGCTGGCGCCATCGCCTTCAACCAGGGCGAAGTCTGCACGGCCGGCTCGCGCCTGCTGGTGGAGCGTTCGATCAAGGACAAGTTCCTGCCGCTGGTGATCGAGGCGCTGAAAACCTGGAAACCGGGCAACCCGCTGGACCCGGCGACCAACGTCGGTGCGCTGGTGGATACCCAGCAGATGAACACGGTGCTGTCCTACATCGAATCCGGCCACACCGACGGCGCCAAGCTGGTGGCGGGCGGCAAACGCATTCTTCAGGAAACCGGTGGCACTTACGTCGAGCCGACGATTTTCGACGGTGTCAGCAACGCGATGAAAATCGCTCAGGAAGAAATCTTCGGCCCAGTGCTGTCGGTGATCACGTTCGATACCGCCGAAGAAGCCATTGCGATTGCCAACGACACCCCTTACGGCTTGGCCGCAGCGGTGTGGACCAAGGATATTTCCAAGGCCCACCTGACCGCCAAGGCACTGCGCGCTGGTAGCGTGTGGGTTAACCAGTATGACGGTGGCGACATGACGGCGCCGTTCGGTGGCTTCAAGCAGTCCGGCAACGGTCGCGACAAGTCGTTGCATGCGTTCGACAAGTACACCGAACTGAAGGCGACCTGGATCAAGTTGTAAGCCGTTAAAGGGGCCTGTCGCAGTAACAGGCCTCCCAAACGACGCAGATCCTGTGTGGGAGCGAGCCTGCTCGCGATTGCGGTGTGACAGTCGACAGAAATGTTGAATGTTGTACCGTCATCGCGAGCAGGCTCGCTCCCACAGTGTTTTGTGCTGTACATAAAATATCCACAGGAGCGTGGGAAATGCGTTGGGCGACTTATTTCGCCGTGTTGGCGTCTGTCTTGAGTGTCGGCCTGGCCTTGGGCGTCAGCATGCCGCTGGTGTCGTTTCGTCTGGAAGGCTGGGGTTACGGCTCGTTCGCCATCGGTGTGATGGCAGCGATGCCCGCCATAGGCGTGCTGTTGGGTGCGAAGGTCTCCAGCCATCTGGCCGCGCGTCTGGGCACGGCCAATCTGATGCGTTTGTGCCTGTGGGCCGGGGCGTTGTCCATCGGTTTGCTGGCGCTGTTGCCGAGCTATCCGATTTGGCTGGCGTTGCGCCTGATGATCGGGGTGATCCTGACCCTCGTGTTCATCCTCGGCGAAAGCTGGATCAACCAGCTTGTGGTGGAAGAGTGGCGCGGACGATTGGTGGCGTTGTATGGCAGCAGCTACGCGCTGAGTCAGCTGGCCGGGCCGTTGCTGCTTGGCGTACTGGGCACTGAGCACGATTACGGATTCTGGGTCGGCGTCGGTTTGCTGATGGCGGCACCGCTCCTGTTGCTGGGCCGCAGCGGCGCGCCGACCAGTGAAGCCTGCAGCGTGACCTTCAGCGACTTGCTGGGTTTCTGCCGTGGCCTGCCGGCGATTGCCTGGGCGGTGTCGCTGTTCGCTGCGTTCGAAGCGATGATCCTGACGTTGTTGCCGGTTTATTGCCTGCGTCAGGGCTTTACGACCGAAATTGCGTTGGCGATGGTCAGCACGGTGGTAGTGGGTGATGCCTTGCTGCAGTTGCCGATTGGCGCGCTGGCCGATCGCTTGTCACGACGCACGCTGTTCACCGGGTGTGCGGTGGTCCTGCTGATATCGAGCCTGGCCATCCCGTTGTTGATCGATACGTTGCTGATCTGGCCGTTGTGGGTGTTGTTCGGTGCCAGTGCCGGCGGCTTGTTCACCTTGTCACTGATCCTGATCGGCGAGCGCTACCGAGACGATGCACTGGTGCGCGCCAATGCGCATATCGCGCAACTGTGGGGGATCGGTTGTCTGGTCGGACCATTGGCGGCCGGCGCCGGCAGTCAGTGGATCAGCGGGCATGCGTTGCCGCTGCTGATGGCGGCGGGTGCGCTGGGGTTGGTGATTCTGCTGTCGCGGCAAGGCGCGTTCGGCACGATAGTCGAGCCTGCCTGACGCCAAGTTGCCAGTCAGCCACATCGCCTGCTAAAGCATCCGCTCCAGGCCGACCGCCGTGCTGAACCAGGAATTGAACCGGCGCCACAAGCTGCCCGGTTCCTTGGTCAACACTTGCATCTTGCCGTCGTCTTCCGTCTCCCAGACGATCCGGTCATTTTCCAGTTTCACCTGATAACTCAAGGGCGGCGCCATACCTTCCATGGCCGCTTTGCGCACATGCGCGGCGAGTTCGGGGCTGTCCACCAGCACCCCGACTTCGGTGTTCCACAGCACCGAGCGCGGGTCGAAATTGAACGAGCCGATGAAGGATTTCTGCTGGTCGAAGATCATCGCTTTGCTGTGCAAACTGGAATCAGAACCCCGGTAGGACTTGCTGTAGAAAATATGCGGCCCGCTGCCACCACCTTCACCGGGCTGGCGGCGCAATTCGTACAGCTTCACACCATGTTCCAGCAGCGCTCGCCGATAAGGTGCGTAACCGCCGTGCACGGCCGGCACGTCCGTGGCTTCCAGGGCGTTGGTCAACAAACTCACCGACACCCCGGCGTCGGCCCGGCCGGTGAGGTACACCAGTCCCGGCTGCCCCGGCACGAAGTAAGCCGAAATCATGATCAATTCTTTACTGACGCCCCTGAGTTCGGGCGCCAGTTGCGTGGTCAGCAGCAAGTGCGGGTCAGGCTCGCCGTCTGACAGAACCTTGCTCGGGGCATCCCACAGCGCCTGGTTCCAGGCCCAGATCAACTCCCGGCGCCAGATGTCCAGGCGTGGCTTGGTGGTGTAGATCATCAACTGCTGATACAGCGCGTGATTCTGCTTGCGGGTCTCTTCCAGCGATTCTTCCAGTCGGGTCCGGGTGTTTTCCAGGTCCATGGTCGTCGGTTTGCTCGAGAGGAACTCGTCGATCGGCTTGCTCAGCGCACTGTTCCAGTATTGGTCGAAACTGTGCCCCAACTGTTCGGCGACCGGGCCGACGCCGAGCATGTCGATGTCGGTGAAATTCAGGTTGGGTTCGGCATCGAAGTACTCATCCCCCAGATTGCGTCCACCGACGATGGCCATGCTGTTGTCGGCCAGCCATAGCTTGTTGTGCATGCGCCGGTGTTGCTGCGACAGGTTGAGCAAACGTCCCGCGGTTCGAGTCACGCCGGTACTGCGGCCAAGGTGCAATGGGTTGAATACGCGGATCTGGATCTGCGGATGTGCCGCCAGTGTGGCGATGATGCGGTCCAGGCCATCGCTGGTGGTGTCGTCGAGCAAAATGCGCACGCGTACGCCACGATCGGCAGCCTTGAGCAGTTCGTCCACCAGCATCCGTGTGCTGATGCCGTCGTGAACGATGTAGTACTGCAAATCCACGCTGCTTTGGGCGTTGCGGATCAGCTCGGCGCGGGCCGTGAAGGCTTCGGTGCTGTCGGACAGCAGGCGAAAGCCGGATTGCCCTCCGTGGGGGGCCGCCTGAGCCTGGACCGAGCGACCGAACGCCGAGTCACTGGCGGGCAGCGCCTGGCTCGGTTCGCGCGGAACGTTGAATGTCGCACAGCCGTTGAGGAACGAGGCGAGAAACAGTAGAGCGAGCAGGGGCTGTCTGACTCTCACGTAGGATCGTTCCGATTGGCGGCAGGTGTCGGCATATGGACGCTGGATTCCCGAGAAAGGTCAGTCGGTGGCGCAGTCACTTTGCGCGAGCAGTTTGATTGCCGCGGCACCGACCTTGCGCACCGCTTCTTCAATTTGCGGCGTTGGCTTGGCAGCGTAGTTCATCCGCAGGCAATTGCGGTATTTGCCCGAGGCGGAAAAGATACTGCCGACGGCAATCTGTACGCCTTGGTCGTGCAGCGCACGATTCAGTTTCAGGGTGTCGAAACCCTCCGGCAGCTCGACCCAAAGCATAAAGCTGCCCTGAGGGCGACTGGCGCGGGTGCCGGCCGGAAAATAGCGGCTGACCCAGTCGATCATCACGTCGCGATTGCGTTGGTATTGGCTGCGCATCCGCCGTAAATGCGGTTCGAAATGTCCGGCCTTGAGAAATTCGGCAATCGCGATCTGCGGTTGCGGCGCGGTAGAGCCGGTGCTGATGTATTTCATGTGCAGCACCCGTTCCAGATACCGTCCTGGCGCCACCCAACCGATACGCAACCCCGGCGCCAGGGTCTTGGAAAAGGAACTGCACAGCAGGACGCGGCCGTCTTCGTCGAAGGATTTGATCGTGCGCGGGCGCGGGTAGGTGTAGGCCAGTTCGCCATACACATCGTCCTCGATGATCGCCACGTCGAAGCGCTGTGCGAGTGTCAACAACGCGCGTTTGCGCGACTCCGGCATGATGTAGCCCAGCGGGTTGTTGCAGTTGGGGGTCAACTGTATGGCCTTGATCGGCCATTGTTCCAAGGCCAGTTCCAACGCATCGAGGCTGATCCCGGTGAGCGGATCGGTGGGGATTTCCAGGGCTTTCATGCCCAGGCCCTTGAGGGTCTGCATGGCGCCGTGAAAGCTGGGCGAGTCCACGGCCACAATGTCGCCCGGCTCGCAGATGGAGCGGATGCTGGTGGACAGCGCTTCGTGACAACCGGTGGTGATCACCAGGTCGTGAGCCGTCAATTGGCAACCGGAATCGAGCAGCAGGCGGGCGATCTGTTCGCGCAGTTCGAGGGTGCCGTAGATGTTGTCGTAATACAGGCCGGGCATGTCCTGTCGCCGGCTGATTCGCGCCAGGTTGCGCAGCAGCGGTTTCATGGTCGGCGTGGTGATGTCCGGCATGCCGCGACCCAGTTGCACCACGTCCTTGCGTGGCACCGCGCGGATCAGTTCCAGCACTTGATCCCATTGGGAAATTTCCACCGGCCGTTGCGCCGGGCGGCCAATGGCCGGAAGCTCCGGCAGTTCACGACCCACCGGTACAAAGTAGCCCGACTTGGGTTTGGGGGTGGCCAGGCCGCTGTCTTCAAGCACTCGATATGCCTGTTGCACCGTGCTCAGGCTGACGCCATGTTCAACACTCAACGCCCGCACCGACGGCAGTCGGTCACCGGGGCGATAGAAGCCCTGTTCGATACGCGTGCCGAGCAGTTCGGCGAGGTTGACGTAAAGGGTCATGGTGCAGTCTCGGTGTGGGTGATTCGGTTGACCAGTACAGATGGGGCGAAAATAGGGGATTCAGACGCTGAAATGCAAAATCTGTATGGAGTTAATACAGTATCGTTGAATCTGTAATGCTTTTGGCCGTCGACGCATCATGAAAGCTCTGGCTACCCAAGTAAACAGGAGCAATCAAAATGAACGGCTTGAGCGATGTGCGGCTGACGTTACACAGCCAGGAACTGGCGGCAGGGCAAAACCACGGCGCACGCGAGGCGGTCATGCGCAACGCACCGTCCGGCCTGAGTCGCTGGGGCCTGTTCTGGCATCGCCGGCACACGCGCAAGGCATTGCTGGAACTCACGACCGAGCAGCTCAAGGACATCGGGTTGAGTCCGGAGCAGGCGCGGGAGGAGGGACTTAAACCGTTCTGGCGGATTTGAGATGAAATGCGATTCCTTGTAGCAGCTGCCGAAGGCTGCGTCCGACTGCGAAGCAGTCGTAAATCAGACACCGCGGTTTGCCTGAAAGAGCGCGGTTGCAGGATTTGCGACGGCTTCGCCGCCGAACGCTGCCTCGCGGTACTCGTCAGCTGCTACAAGGGTGGATATGTCGCTTAATCAGGTTCAGACCAACTCTTTAAGCCGATGCCACAACATCCCCAACGCCAACAACGGCGAGCGCAAATGCTTACCGCCAGGAAAGGTGATATGCGGCACCTTGGCGAACAGATCGAACCCTCCGCTGTGCTGACCACTGATAGCCTCAGCCAACAATTTCCCCGCCAGATGCGTGGCATTCACGCCATGACCGGAATAAGCCTGGGCGTAATACACGTTCGGCTGATCCTTTAACCGCCCGATCTGCGGCAGGCGATTAGCGCCGATGCCAATCATCCCGCCCCATTGATAGTCGATCTTGACCCCGGCCAGTTGCGGGAAAACCTCCAGCATCTTCGGCCGCATGTACGCGGCGATGTCCTTCGGGTCGCGACCTGAATAGTGACAGGCGCCGCCAAACAGCAAGCGTCGGTCCGCCGAGAGCCGGTAGTAATCCAGCGCGACCCGCTGATCACAGACCGCCATGTTCTGCGGCAGTAGCGCGTGAGCCAGTTCTTCGCTCAAGGGTTCGGTGGCGATGATATAGCTGCCGGCGGGCAGCACCTTGCCGCTGAGTTCGGGATTGAGTTCATTGAGGTAGGCGTTGCAGCCCAGCACCAGCGTTTTGGCGCGGACCGAACCTTGGGCGGTGTAGACCTTGACCTCGGGGCCATAATCGATGCGGGTGACTGCCGATCGTTCGAACAGCTTCACCCCCAACTGTTGGGCGGCCGCCGCTTCACCCAGCGCCAGGTTCAGCGGATGCAGGTGCCCCGAGCCCATGTCGATCAAACCGCCAACGTAGCGGTCGGAACCCACTACCGAATGCATTTCACTGGCTTGCAGCAGACGGGTTTCGTAACGATAACCGAGGCTGCGCAGCTCTTCGGCGTCTTCGGCAAAACCTTCGAGGTCTCGGGGTTTGTTGGCCAGGTCGCAATAACCCCACGTCAGGTCGCAAGGAATCTGAAAACGCTCGACGCGCTGTCGGACGATTTCCACCGCTTCCAGGCCCATGAGTTTCATCTGACGCACGCCGTCCGCACCGACCACGTTGGCGAACTGATCGAGGCCATGGCCGACGCCACGAATCAACTGTCCGCCGTTGCGTCCGCTGGCGCCCCAACCGATTTTGTGGGCTTCGAGCAGAATTACACTCAAGCCGCGATCGGCCAGTTCGAGTGCCGTGTTCAACCCGGAGAACCCGCCACCGACCACGCACACGTCAGCCACCAGATCGCCTGTGAGCACCGGATGATCGGGCTGCGGCAGGCTGCTGGCGGCGTAGTAAGAAGCAGGGTGCTGGTGGTTCGGGGCCGGTTGCTGGGCACGGGCATTCATGTGCGTGTTCCTGATTCTTGCGTTTAGAAAATTTGACGGAGCATAAGCCGGACCTTCGGACACGGGCAACACTGGTCGGTTGGTGCTGTCTGGATCGGGGCATTTGCGTCAGAATCGCGCTCTATTTCGCTTTTGGTCACCGCTTCGATGAGCTGCAACAGTCAGAAAATTCGCACGCTACGGCAGCAAATTCCCTCGTTCGAGTGCGTGCCCGGCTGCCATGACTGCTGTGGGCCGGTGACCACCTCACCGGAAGAAATGTCCCGCCTGCCACGCAAGACCCGGGCCGAGCAGGATGCGGCAATGGATGAACTCAATTGTGTTCACCTCGGACCCAACGGCTGCACCGTGTATGACGAGCGGCCACTGATTTGCCGGTTGTTCGGCACCACCAAGACCTTGCCATGCCCGAATGGGCGGGGGCCGGTGGAGCTGATTCATCCGCGGGTCGAGAAGCAGATTCATGAGTACATGGCCAGCACCCGGCAAGTTCTCGTTTGATTGATCGTTCCCACGCTCTGCGTGGGAATGCCTCGACGGACGCTCCGCGTTCGGCTCTTGGGACGCAGAGCGTCCCGGGCTGCATTCCCACGCGGAGCGTGGGAACGATCTGTGACGATCTGTGTGGGCTCAATCCGGAATCGGCAGGTTCAAGCTCTCTTTCACTTCTTCCATCACGATGTAGCTCTTGGATTCGCGCACATGCGGCAGCTTGAGCAGGATGTCGCCCAGCAACTTGCGGTACGAGGCCATCTCGGAAATCCGCGCTTTCACCAGATAGTCGAAATCCCCTGACACCAAATGGCACTCCAGCACGTGGGGAAGCTTCAGGACCGCGCGTCGGAACTCTTCGAAAGTATCGCCGGACTTGTAGTCGAGGCTGATCTCGACGAATACCAGAAGACTGCCCTTGAGGTGCTGCGGATTGAGCCGGGCGTTGTAGCCCATGATGATCCCTTCGCGCTCCAGCCGCCGGACCCGCTCCGTACACGGCGTGGTCGAGAGCCCGACCTTTTCACCCAGTTCGGTGAAAGAGATGCGCCCGTCCGTTTGTAGGATCCGCAGGATGTTGCGGTCGATCTTGTCCAGCTCACGTTTGGTCTGAGTGTTGGTACGCATAGGGGATGCGCCTCCGTGAAAAGCGTTTTTGCCGAGAATTCTCGCCAAATATAGGCACTTATATAGTGAAAAGCACTGCCTGATCTTTTTTACACTGCGCACATCAATGCTCGACAACTGCAAACGTCAGCGGCAAGCCGCGATGAGGGATATGAAAATGCGCGTTATGGTCTTGGGTAGCGGCGTCATCGGTACCACCAGTGCTTACTACCTGGCGCGTGCCGGGTTTGAAGTGGTGGTGGTGGACCGTCAGCCGGCCGCTGCCATGGAGACCAGCTTCGCCAACGCCGGGCAGGTTTCGCCGGGTTATGCCTCGCCGTGGGCTGCGCCGGGCGTTCCGCTCAAGGCCATCAAGTGGCTGTTGCAGCGCCACGCACCGCTGGCGATCAAGGCCACCGCCGACATCGACCAATACTTGTGGATGGCGCAAATGCTGCGCAACTGCACCGCCAGCCGTTATGCGGTGAACAAGGAGCGCATGGTCCGCCTGTCCGAGTACAGCCGTGACTGCCTCGATGAATTGCGCGCCGAAACCGGCATTGCCTACGAAGGCCGCAGCCTCGGCACTACCCAACTGTTCCGCACCCAGGCCCAACTCGACGGCGCCTGGAAAGACATCGCCGTGCTGAAAGAATCTGGCGTGCCATTCGAACTGCTCGACCGCGCCGGCATTGCCCGCGTTGAGCCGGCGCTGGCCAGCGTCACCGACATCCTCGCCGGTGCCCTGCGCCTGCCGAATGACCAGACGGGCGACTGCCAGATGTTCACCACCCGCCTGGTCGAAATGGCGACCAAACTGGGTGTGGAATTCCGCTTCGACCAGGACATTCAGCGCCTCGATTACGCCGGTGACCGCATCAACGGCGTATGGATCGACGGCAAGCTGGAAACTGCTGATCGCTACGTGCTGGCCCTGGGCAGCTACTCGCCGCAACTGCTCAAGCCGCTGGGGATCAAGGCGCCGGTGTATCCGCTCAAGGGTTATTCCTTGACTGTGCCGATCACCAACCCGGCGATGGCCCCGACTTCGACTATTCTCGACGAGACCTACAAGGTCGCGATCACCCGTTTCGACAACCGCATCCGCGTCGGTGGCATGGCTGAAATTGCCGGTTTTGACCTGTCGCTGAATCCGCGTCGGCGCGAAACCCTGGAGATGATCGTCAACGACCTCTATCCTCAGGGCGGCGACCTGGCCCAGGCGAGTTTCTGGACCGGCCTGCGTCCGACCACCCCGGACGGTACGCCGATCGTGGGTGCTACGCCGTTCAGCAATCTGTTTTTGAACACGGGTCACGGCACGCTTGGTTGGACCATGGCGTGCGGTTCCGGTCGCTTGCTGGCCGATTTGATGGCGAAGAAAACGCCGCAGATCAGCGCCGAAGGCCTCGATATTTCCCGTTATGGAAAAAAACTTCAGGAGTCTGCAAAACATGTCAATCCAGCGCCAGCTCACCAATGAGCGCATGAGCCAGATCGTAGTCCACAGCGGTACCGTGTATCTGGCAGGGCAGGTCGGCGACGATATGAACGCCGGGATTGAACAGCAGACCCGTGAAACGCTTGCCAACATCGAGCGTTTGCTGGATCTGGCCGGGACCGACAAGAGCCGTTTGCTGTCGGTAACGATTTACTTGAAAGACATTGATGCACACTTCGAAGGCATGAACGCGGTCTGGGACAAGTGGCTGCCAAAAGGCGTCGCACCGGCCCGTGCCACCGTTGAATCGAAGTTGTGCGAGCCGGAAATCCTGGTTGAGCTGTCGGTTGTCGCCGCTCTGCCATAACCCGTCTGAAAAATCCCTCTCCCGGTGCTAGTGGTGGTGTATGCCGTCAGCCAGCACCGGTTTTTCTTCCCATGACCGCCTAGAAGTCTGCCGCCATGCGTCCAGCCCGTGCCCTGATCGACCTTCAAGCCCTGCGTCACAACTACCAAATCGCCCGTGAAGTCACGGGGGCCAAGGCCCTCGCGGTGATCAAGGCCGATGCCTACGGCCATGGCGCGGTGCGTTGCGCCCAGGCGCTGGAAGCCGAAGCAGACGGTTTCGCCGTAGCCTGTATCGAAGAAGCGTTGGAGCTGCGAGCCGCGGGCATTCGTGCGCCGGTGTTGTTGCTGGAAGGTTTTTTCGAGGCCGATGAACTGTCGCTGATTGTCGAGCATGACTTCTGGTGCGTGGTGCATTCGCTGTGGCAGCTCGAAGCCATCGAGAACGCGGCACTGAGCAAGCCGATCACGGTCTGGCTCAAGCTCGATTCGGGCATGCATCGGGTGGGCTTGCATCCAAAGGATTATCAGGCGGGCTATCAACGGCTGTTGGCCAGCGGCAAGGTGGCGAAGATTGTTCTGATGAGCCACTTCGCCCGGGCCGATGAGCTGCACAGTCAGGCCAGTATCGAGCAAGTCGCGGTGTTCGAAGCGGCGCGTCAGGGCTTGTCGGCCGAGATCAGCCTGCGCAATTCGCCGGCAGTACTCGGTTGGCCGCAGATTCCAAGTGACTGGGTTCGCCCGGGCATCATGCTCTACGGCGCGACTCCGTTTGAAGAAGCCAACGCCGTGGCATCGCGCCTGCAACCGGTGATGACGCTCGAATCGAAAGTGATTTGCGTGCGTGAACTGCCGGCCGGCGAACCGATCGGCTACGGCGCCAAATTCATCACCCAGAAACCGATGCGCGTGGGCGTGGTGGCCATGGGTTATGCCGACGGCTACCCGCGTCAGGCACCGACCGGTACGCCGGTGCTGGTTGCCGGGCAGCGCAGCCAGTTGATTGGCCGGGTGTCGATGGACATGCTCTGCATCGACCTGACCGATGTGCCGCAAGCCGGCCTCGGTTCGACCGTCGAGTTGTGGGGCAAAAATATCCTCGCCAGTGACGTAGCGGCCGCCGCGGGCACGATTCCCTACCAGATCTTCTGCAACCTGCGCCGGGTGCCAATGCTCTATTCCGGGGCTTAGGTTAAAGCGCCCCGACCGAAAGTCGCTTCACCGAACAGGATTCAGGCCCAAGTGTTGTAAATACTGAACGCTGTCGCCATGATAACGCTCATATTCCAACAACCTGAATCCCGGAGGCTCCAGCATTGGACGTCGGTGAACGACTGCAATCGATCCGTAAGCTCAAAGGACTTTCCCAGCGTGAACTCGCCAAACGCGCGGGCGTCACCAACAGCACCATTTCGATGATCGAGAAGAACAGCGTCAGCCCCTCGATCAGTTCGCTGAGGAAGGTACTGGGCGGGATTCCCATGTCCATGGTCGAGTTCTTTTCCGAAGAGATCCTGCAGGAAAAACCGACTCAGATCGTCTACAAAGCCAACGAGCTGATCGATATTTCCGATGGTGCAGTGACCATGAAGCTGGTCGGCAGGGCTCACCCAAGCCGGGCCATCGCGTTCCTTAACGAAATCTACCCGCCAGGCGCCGACACCGGCGAAGAGATGCTCACCCATGAGGGCGAGGAAACCGGGATTTTGCTCGAAGGTCGACTCGAACTGGTGGTAGGGCTTGAAACTTTTGTGCTCGAAGCAGGCGACAGCTACTACTTTGAAAGTACAAAACCGCACCGTTTCCGTAATCCGTTCGATGCGCCAGCGCGACTAATCAGCGCAGCTACTCCAGCGAATTTCTAAGAAAGAGGCGTCCGGCAAGCATTGCGCAGGGGCCCGAGTCGTTTTTCCGCCACGTATAAGACCCCTCCGACTTTAGGGTTGTTTCAGTGTGGCGGGCTTATCGTTATACTTGCGCCCGCCTGCGAACCGTGGCCGTGGGCGTGACTAGCCACCATTGAGGGTGAACGCGTGAATCTAATTATGAAAATGCTGGCCGTACCAGCAACCGTATTGGCCCTTTGGGCAGTCAGCGCACAAGCTGCGACCAACGACGATATTGCCAAACGCCTTGAGCCAGTCGGCCAGGTTTGCGTTCAGGGTAAAGAGTGCAAGGGGATGGAAGTTGCTGCTTCTGCGGGTGGTGGAGATGCCAAGACCCCTGACTCAGTGATTGCAAAACATTGCAACGCTTGCCACAGCACTGGCCTGTTGGGCGCGCCGAAAATCGGTGATGCCGCAGCGTGGGGCGAGCGCGCCAAGAAAGAAGGCGGCCTCGATGGTCTGCTGGCGAAAGCCATCTCCGGCATCAATGCAATGCCTCCAAAAGGCACCTGCGCCGATTGCTCTGATGCCGACCTCAAGGGCGCCATCCAGAAGATGTCCGGCCTGAAATAAGCCTTCATCTTCATCAAAAAGCCGCTTTCGAGCGGCTTTTTTGTAGCTGCGATTTACGCCCGAGGCTGTTCATTGCAGCAAAGACCCGGCAAGCTCGGTCCAACCCCAATTCACGGAATGTAAGGGAGGATCAGATGGTGCAGCTGTGTTCTATCGAGCAAGCGGTCGATGATGTCTTGGCACGGTTGCCGGCGCATATCCACATGGGCCTGCCCCTCGGTCTGGGCAAACCCAACCACTTCGTCAACGCGCTGTTCCAACGCATCGCGCAATTGCCCGAGCGGCAGCTGACGATCTACACAGCCCTGTGCCTGGGCCGTCCTCCCTTGGGCGACGGTTTGCAAAAGCGCTTTCTCGAACCCTTCATCGAGCGGGTTTTTGGCGATTATCCTGAACTGGACTTCCTCGCCGACCTGCATCGTGACAGCCTGCCGCCCAACATTCATATTCAGCAATTCTTCATGCAGCCCGGCAGCCTGCTCCACAGCGCCCAGGCCCAGCAGGATTACGTGAGCAGCAATTACAGCCACGCCGCTCGGGACATCAACGCCGCCGGGTTGAACCTGGTGGCGCAATTGGTCGCCAGCCACAGTGAGCACCCCGACCGCCTGAGCCTGAGCTGCAACCCGGACATCACCCTCGACCTGTTCCCCATGATCGCCAAGCGTCGGGCGGCGGGGGAGACAATCCTGTTGGTGGGCCAGGTGCACAACGATTTGCCGTACATGCCGGGCGATGCCGAAATCGCTATCGACACGTTCGACCTGCTGATCGACAAGAAGGACAGCACCACGCTGTTCTCCACGCCGAACATGCCGGTGGGGTTTCAGGATCACTTCATTGGGCTGCACGCCAGCACGTTGGTGCGCGACGGCGGCACCTTGCAGATCGGCATCGGCGCCATGGGTGATGCCCTGACCGCTGCGTTGCTGGCGCGGCAGGCCGACAATGACGGTTACAAGGCGTTGCTGGCGGAGGTGAATCTCAGTCAGTGGGCGCAACTCATCGACCGCGAAGGCGGCGTCGAGCCTTTCGCCAAGGGCCTTTACGGTTGCAGCGAAATGTTCGTCAACGGCTTGCTGGTGCTGGCTGACGCCGGGATCGTGCGGCGCAAGGTCTACCCCGATGTACCGACCCAGCAACAGGCGAATGCCGGCACGCTGGATGAAGCCGCGCAGACTGACGGCATTTCGGTGCATGGCGGTTTCTTCCTTGGGCCGCGCAGTTTCTATGAACGCCTGCGCGAGTTGCCGCAGAGCAAGCGGCTCGAATTCAACATGACCCGTATCAGCTACATCAACGAGCTTTTCGGCCAGGAAGAACTCAAACGCCTGCAGCGCCTCGATGCGCGTTTCATCAACACCGTGTTCACCATGACCCTGCTGGGTGCCGGCGTCGCCGATCAGCTCGAAGACGGGCGAGTACTCAGCGGTGTCGGCGGGCAGTACAACTTCGTTGCGCAAGGCCATGCACTGGAAGGGGCGCGCTCGGTGTTGCTGCTGCGCAGTTGGCGCGAATCGGGCGGTGAGGTCAGTTCGAACATCGTCTGGGAGTACGGCCATTGCACGATCCCGCGACACCTGCGAGACATTGTGGTCACCGAGTACGGCATCGCCGACCTGCGGGGCAAGACCGATGCGGCGGTGATCGAGGCGTTGCTGAACATCAGCGACTCACGTTTCCAGCCGGGGTTGATCGAACAGGCGCAGGCAGTCGGCAAGTTGCCGAAGAATTTCCGCCTTGATCCACGCTTTGCTGACAACAGCCCGCAGCGCTTGCAGGCCATTCAGGCGCGGCATCCGCAGTTGTTCCCGGAATATCCGTTGGGCTGTGATTTCACCGCTGAGGAGAAGGATCTGTTGCGGGCGCTGAACTGGCTGAAGAGCAAGTTCAAGCTCACGGAAATTCTGGAACTGGGCAAGGCAGCGCTGGATGCGCCAGCGGCTTCGGAATTTGCGGTGCATCTGGAAAGGATGCAGCTGACGAAACCGGAAGGGCTGAAGGAGGATTTGTTTCAGCGGTTATTGCTGACCGGCCTGAAGGCCACTGCGCAGTAACAGTCACCACAAAAAACTGTGGGAGCGGGCTTGCCCGCGATGGCGGTGGAACAGCCAACATCAATGTTGAATGTTATGACCTCATCGCGGGCAAGCCCGCTCCCACAGGTTCGGTGATGCAGAGGGCTTATTCGATGAAGGTCACGACGCCGCCAGCCAGCGACTGAACGCGGGCCAGGGATTCAACGCGATAACCCTGGGCATCCAGTTCCGCACGGCCGCCCTGGAACGACTTCTCGATCACGATACCCAAACCAGCAACCGTCGCGCCGGCCTGTTTGATGATCGAGATCAGCGCTTGCGACGCCTTACCGTTGGCCAAAAAGTCATCAATGATCAGCACGCGGTCGCTGCTGGTCAGGTGGCGCGGGGAGATCGCCACGGTGCTTTCGGTCTGCTTGGTGAACGAGTAAACGGTCGCCGACAGCAGGTTTTCGGTCAGGGTCAGGGATTGATGCTTGCGCGCAAAAATCACCGGCACGCCAAGGTTCAGACCGGTCATGATTGCCGGCGCGATGCCCGAGGCTTCGATGGTGACGATCTTGGTGATGCCCGAATCCTTGAACAGCGAGGCGAATTCGTCGCCGATCAGCTTCATCAGGGCCGGGTCGATCTGGTGGTTCAGAAAGGCGTCGACTTTCAGGACTTGGTCGGAAAGCACGATGCCTTCTTCGCGAATTTTCTTGTGCAGTGCTTCCATGAAGCTTTCCTCTAAGGACGGCTATGCGCCTAAGGCTGGTTAAAAAGTAGTCGATTTTAGCGCTTTAACATCGCGCGTATGTCCGCCAATGCGGTATTGCCGCGAACGGCTTTGACTTCAACGGGTGTGTCGTCGGTGCCTTCCCAGGCCAGGTCGTCCGGTGGCAGCTCATCGAGGAAGCGGCTCGGCGCGCAATCGATGATCTCGCCGTATTGCTTACGCTTGGCGGCGAAGGTGAAGGCCAGCGTCTGACGCGCTCGGGTAATTCCGACGTAGGCCAGACGGCGTTCTTCTTCGATGGTGTCGGCTTCGATGCTGGAGCGGTGCGGAAGGATTTCCTCTTCCATGCCCATGATGAACACGTAAGGGAATTCCAGACCCTTGGAGGCGTGCAGGGTCATCATCTGCACACCTTCGGCGCCGTCTTCCTCTTCCTGCTGACGTTCCAGCATGTCGCGCAAGACGAGTTTGCCGATGGCGTCTTCGACGGTCATCTCGCCTTCTTCGTCTTTTTCGAGGGTGTTCTTCAACGCCTCGATCAGGAACCAGACGTTACCCATGCGGTAATCGGCGGCTTTGTCGCTGGAGCTGTTGGTGCGCAGCCAGTTCTCGTAGTCGATGTCCATGACCATGCTGCGCAGCGCCGAGATCGGGTCTTCGCCGGCGCATTGCTCGCGGACCTTGTCCATGAAGCGCTTGAAGCGCGACAGGCGATCGGTGAAGCGCGTGTCCAGATGCTCGCCCAGACCGATTTCGTCGGTGGCGGCGTACATCGAGATTTTGCGTTCGGTGGCGTAGTTGCCCAGCTTTTCCAGGGTGGTCGAACCGATCTCCCGGCGTGGGACGTTGATCACCCGCAGAAAAGCGTTGTCGTCGTCCGGGTTCACGATCAGGCGGAAGTAGGCCATCAGGTCTTTCACTTCCTGACGTCCGAAAAAGCTGTTGCCGCCGGACAGGCGATACGGAATCTGGTGGTGTTGCAGCTTCAGCTCGATCAGCTTGGCCTGGTAATTACCGCGGTACAGGATCGCGAAATCACTGTAAGGCCGGTCCGTGCGCAAGTGCAGGGTCAGCAATTCCACGGCCACACGCTCGGCTTCGGCGTCTTCGTTGCGGCAACGGATTACGCGAATCTCGTCGCCGTGGCCCATCTCGCTCCACAACTGCTTTTCGAATTCGTGCGGGTTGTTCGAGATCAGCACGTTGGCACAGCGCAAAATGCGGCTGGTGGAGCGGTAGTTTTGCTCCAGCATCACCACTTTCAGGGACGGATAATCGTCCTTGAGCAACATCAGGTTTTCCGGTCGGGCGCCGCGCCAGGCGTAGATCGACTGGTCATCGTCGCCGACCACTGTGAACTGGTTGCGTATGCCGATCAGTAACTTCACCAGCAAATACTGGCTGGCGTTGGTGTCCTGGTATTCGTCCACCAGCAGGTAGCGGACTTTGTTCTGCCATTTTTCGAGGATGTCGGCGTGTTCCTGGAACAGCTTCACCGGCAGCAGGATCAGGTCGTCGAAGTCCACCGCGTTGAACGCCTTGAGCGTGCGCTGATAGTGGGTGTAGACGATGGCGGCGGTCTGTTCCTTGGGGTTGCGCGCGTTTTCCAGGGCTTCGGGCGGCAGGATCAGGTCGTTTTTCCACGAGCCGATCATGTTCTTGATCTCGTCGACGCCGTCGTCGCCCGAGTATTCCTTCTGCATGATGTCGGTCATCAAGGCTTTGACATCGGTCTCGTCGAAGATCGAGAACCCCGGCTTGTAGCCCAGCCGCACGTGTTCCTTGCGGATGATGTTCAGGCCCAGATTGTGGAAGGTGCAGACCGTCAGGCCGCGGCCTTCGCCGCCCTTGAGCAAGGTGCCGACCCGTTCCTTCATTTCGCGCGCAGCCTTGTTGGTAAAGGTCATGGCGACGATGTACTGGGCGCGGATGCCGCAATTCTGGATCAAGTGAGCGATCTTGCGGGTGATCACGCTGGTCTTGCCGGAGCCTGCACCGGCGAGCACCAAAAGAGGGCCGCCGACGTAGTTCACGGCTTCTTGCTGCCGGGGATTGAGTCGGGACATACGAAATCAGGAAGTCGTTTGCGAAATGGGCCGGCATTTTAACAGGCTCAGCGAATTGTGCTGCTCTCTCCGACTTGTGACGCAGCACGCTATCTATATTTGCCGGTTTTGATACTTTCACGCAGGATGCGCGTTGAATGTGCGTCTATTGTTCGTTATTCAAGATACAAAGCCGCGTTTGATAACCGGGGTCATTTGGTCATTGGTTACCGGCGCTGCATAATGCCCGCCGCCTACATCTTTGCAGAGTCTAGGGAGCTAGCTTGTCTACGCCTGTCGAACCCTTGCGTTTGCTGCTACTGGCCGAAGAGCCAGCGTGGGCAGCGTTGTTGCGCGAGTGTCTGGCTCCGATGGGGAGCTCGACCGTGCTCATCAGCGCTCCGGGCTGGGAGTCAGTCAGCAGTCTGTTCGATGACAACCGCAACGCGGTGTTGTTGACGATTCCAGCGCTTCAACCTTTACCTGGCCGTTGCAGCCTGCCGACGGTATTGCTACTCGAACATGAGCCGCTGTTGCCGCCCGATGGTGTGAGTGACTGGCTGGTGCGCGATTTGCTCGATCCCGGCATGTTGCGCCGGTGCCTGCGGCATGTGCGCGAACGTGGCCTGCTGGAAAACACCCTGCAGCGCCTGGCCGAGCAAGACCCGCTGACCGGCATCGCCAACCGCCAGGGTTTCCAGACCTTGCTGGCGGCACGCCTGGCGGAAAACGACGGTCGCGGCCTGGCCCTCGGTCACCTCGACCTCGACAACTTCCGCCACGCCAACGACGCCCTCGGCCACCAGGCCGGTGACCGGCTGATCCTGCAAGTGGTCGCGCGGCTGAAAAGCCAGCTTGAGGCCAGCGATCAGTTGGCCCGACTGGGCAGCGATGAGTTCGCCCTGCTGATCGACACCCGTCGCGCGCCTCAGCGCGCCGAATGGATGGCCGAACGGATCACCGAAGCGCTGGCCGAGCCTTACTGGGTCGACGGCGAAAGCCTGTTGATCGGCTCCAGCCTCGGCATCGCCCACGCCCGGGCCCAGGCCGGCGCCGACCCGCTGATGTGGCACGCACACATCGCCATGCAACAGGCCAAAAGCACTCAAGGCTGTACCTTTCACATCTTCAACGAACGCATCAATCGCAATGCCCGCAGCATGGCCGACCTCGAAAGCGAGCTGCGCCGGGCGTTGCGCCGGGATGAGCTGGAACTGCATTACCAGCCTCGCCTGAACCTTGAGGACGGGCAGATCGTCGGCCTCGAAGCCCTGGTGCGCTGGCGTCATGGCGAGCGCGGCTTGCTGCCACCGAGCGAATTCGTGCCGCTGGCCGAGCAAAGCGGCTTGATTGTGCCGCTGGGTTACTGGGTAATTTCCCGGGCCTTGCGCGACATGCAAGCGTTGCGCGAACGGGGTTTGCCGGCGTTGCACATGGCGATCAACCTGTCGTTCCGGCAGTTTCAGGACAGCCAGTTACTCTCGACACTGAGCCGGCTGATTGCCGAGCGCGGCGTCGAGGCGCAATGGCTGGAGTTCGAATTGACCGAAACCGCGGTGATGCGCCGCAGCGATCTGGTGAAGCAGACCATGGATGCGTTGGGGCGTCTGGGTGTGCGCTTCTCCCTCGACGACTTCGGCACCGGGTTCTCTTCGTTCGTGCACCTCAACAGCCTGCCGATTACCTTGTTGAAGATCGACAAGAGCTTTGTCGGCGGCATGGAACAGCGCGAAGAGAATCGCAAATTGGTCCACGCGATGATCAATCTGGCGCACAACCTCAATCTTGAAGTGGTCGCCGAAGGCGTGGAAACGCCGGAGCAACTGGATCTGTTGCGCGGGTTTGGCTGCGATCAGGTGCAGGGGTATCTGATCAGCAAGCCGTTGCCGCTGGCGGAGCTGGTTGAGTACCTGACGTTCGGTAGCAATCAGCAAACCGCCCTGGAAGTCGTGAACTAACCCAATACCCCTGTAGGAGTGAGCCTGCTCGCGATAGCGGTGTATCAGTCAACATCGTTGTTAACTGATACACCGCTATCGCG